>PWEU01000414.1 GCA_003554005.1 Nitriliruptoraceae bacterium | reverse complement strand
CGGGCGGGGCGGTAGCGTCGTGGTGACGAAGCGTACGGCCACGGGGCAGGAGGCGGATCGGGTGACGGGCACCTCCCTGCCGCGCTCCGACCTCGGCTACATCACCCCCGATGCCGTGGCCCTCGACCTCGAGGGGGCCACGATCGGCTCCCGCGGCATCGCCTACCTGCTGGACTTCGCGTTGTTCGGTGCGGTGTTCCTCGTGCTCAGCCTGGTGCAGCTGGCCCTGGTCGGTGGGGGGTGGTTCGAGAGCGGCCTGGGGGGGGCCGTGGCGCTGGTGCTGGCCTTCCTGTGGCAGTTCGGCTACCCGATCGGCTTCGAGACCCTGTGGCGCGGGCGCACCCTGGGCAAGGCGGCGATGGGGCTGCGCGTCGTGACGGTCGAGGGCGCGCCGGTCGGGGTGCGGCACGCCACGATCCGGGCCGTGACCGCCCCCTTCGAGGTGCTGCTGACCTCGGGGCTGGTCGCCAGCATCGCCTCCTTCGCCAGCCCCCGGGCCCAGCGGCTGGGTGACCTGGCGGCCGGCACCCTGGTGGTCCGGGAGCGGCGCATCGCCCGGGAACCGCAAGCGGCCACCTTCCTCCCCCCGGCGGGAGCGGAGACCTACGTCGCCCAGGTCGACGTCTCCGCCGTCGGGCCCCGGGAGTACGGCCTGGTGCGTGACACCCTGCGCCGGGCCGGCGAGCTGCCGGCCGACGCCCGCTGGCAGGTGGCCAGCGAGGTGGCCGGGGCCATCGCGCCGCGGGTGCGCCCGCTGCCCCCGGCGGGGACCAGCCCGGAGGCGTTCCTGGCGGCCGTGGCCGCCGCGGTCCAACGACGCACCGCCACGGGGTCCGGCCGGGCCGCACCCGCCACGCCACCGGCACCGTTCCCGTCGAGCACGCCGTCGGCCCCGAGCGCCCCCCCGACGTCGCCCGCACCGACGTCGCCCGCACCGACGTCGTCGGCCCCGAGCGCCCCGCCGGCGTCGCCCGTCCCACCGGGGTCGGCCCCGAGCGCCCCGCCGGCGTCGCCCGTCCCACCGGGGTCGCCCGTCCCACCGGGGTCGTCCGTCCCACCGGGGTCGTCCGTCCCACCGGGGTCGTCCGTCCCACCGGGGTCGTCCGTCCCGCCGGCGCCACCCGTGCCACCTCGCCGTCCCGACCCGGGGTTCCACACCCCGGGATGAGCCGGTGGCGGCCGGCAGGGGTCGCGGTCGGCCGGGCGCTAGGCTCGTGCGGTCCACCGGCGACCGAGATGGGTAGCAGCCCCCGATGACGTACCAGGTCAAGCTCGAGGCCTTCGAGGGGCCCTTCGACCTGTTGCTGCACCTGATCTCCCGGCGGCAGGTCGAGGTCACCGACATCGATCTCGGTGAGATCACGGCGGACTTCGTCGCCCACCTCGGTGACGGCATCGAGGACCTCGACCTCGACACCGCCACCCGGTTCCTGGTGGTCGCCGCGACGCTGGTCGAGCTGAAGGCGGCCCGGCTGCTGCCGGTGGACGAGCGCGAGGAGCTCGAGGACCTCCTCGGCGACGCCCGCGACCGGCTCTACGCCCGCCTGCTCGAGTACCGCGCCTTCCGGGACGTCTCGCGGATCCTCGACCATCGGCTGCGCCACCACGAGGCGATGCTGCCGAGGGAGGTACCGCTGGAGGGCTGGCTCCAGCGCCTGGTGCCGACCACCCCGCTGCCGATCGACGCGGAGGGGCTCGCCCGGCTCGCCTCGCTCGCCCTGCAGCCCGCCCCAGAGGCCGAGGTCGACCTCAGCCACATCCGGCGCAGCTACCTCACGATCCGTGAGGCGGCCCTGGAGGTGCTGGGGCGCCTGGCCGCCCCCGGCGCCCGGGCGGCCTTCGCCGAGCTGTCGGTCGACCGGCAGCAGGGGGACCGGGTCGTGCTGTTCCTCGCCCTGCTGGAGCTGTTCAAGCTCGGCCACGTCGACCTCGAGCAGGTCGACCACCGGGCGCCGCTGCTGATCGCCCGCCGTACGGGGGGGATCGACCTCGCCGCGATCGTCGACGAGGTGGAGGAGGCCGGCCCCGACCAGCCGGACACCGACGGCGAAGTGGCGACCGGGCCGGCGCCGACCGCGACGACGGCTCAGCCGGCGCCGACCGACGCCGTGCCCGCCGGACAGGGGCCGCGGTGAGCGAGGATCAGGAGCTCGACGAGCTGCTCGAACCTGCGGCCGAGACGGCGGCGGTCGACGAGCCCATCCCGCTCGCCGCCCGCCGGCCGGGCCTGGAGGCGGTGCTGTTCCTGGCCGACGAGCCTCTCGAGGGGGCGCTGCTGGCCGAGCTCGTCGACGCCGCGCCGATGGAGGTGGAGGAGGAGCTCGAGGCGTTGGCCCAGGCCTACGCGACCGCAGGCAGCGGGATCGAGCTCCGCCGCGCCGCGGGTGGGTGGCGGATGTACACCGCGCCGACCTCCGCGCCGGTCGTCCGCCGCTTCGCGCTGCTCGGCCGTACCGGACGGTTGACCCAGGCGGCCCTGGAGACCCTGGCGGTGATCGCCTACAAGCAGCCCATCACCCGCCAAACGGTGTCCGACATCCGTGGGGTCAACGCCGACGGGGCGGTGCGGAGCCTGGTCGCCCGCGGGTTCGTCGCCGAGGTGGGACGTGACCCCGGCCCGGGGCAGGCCGTGCTGTACGGCACCACGACCACGCTGCTGGAGCGGCTGGGGCTCGACTCCCTCGACGAGCTGCCACCGCTGACCGAGTTCCTGCCCGAGGCCCCCGCCCCCGACGAACCCGACCTGGCGCGGCTGAAGGACGTTCGCCGCCGGCTCGCCGCCGGGGAGGACCTCCCGAGCCTCGGGGGCCGCACCGCCGCCCAGACCAACACCGGTCCGGTTCCCGACGCGCCATCCGAGGAGGACGACCTGCTCCCGCCGCCCGCGCCTGCGACCCCCGACCGCTCCGACGGCCCCGGCATCGACGAGCTGACCGACCGGCTCGAGGCCGTGGCCCGCAGCGCCGTCGGGCGCCTGCGCGCGGCGGTGGCCGCCGGCGACCGGACGGAGGACCGGACGGAGGACCGGCTGGAGGACCGGCTGGAGGACCGGACGGAGGACCGGCTGGAGGACCGGCTGGAGGACCGGACGGAGGACCGGACGGAGGACCGGCTGGAGGACCGGTTCGAGGACCGGCTGGAGGACCCGCCAGCGGACCCGCCAGCGGACCCGCCAGAGGACCGGGAGCAGCCGGCCGCCACCGAGGACGAGCACGCCAGCGAGGAAGCCGAGGACAGCCGTGGCTGAGCAACGCCTCCAGAAGGTCCTGGGCGCCGCCGGCATCGCCTCCCGCCGCGCCAGCGAGGAGCTCATCCTCGAGGGACGCGTCGAGGTCAACGGCGAGGTCGCCGAGCTCGGCCGCAAGGTCGACCCGCAGCGCGACGTGGTCACCGTGGACGGTGAACGGGTCAACATCGATCCCGAACGCGTCTACGTGATGCTCAACAAGCCCCAGGGGGTACTGACCACCGTCGACGACCCCGAGGGCCGACCCACGGTGATGGACCTGATCAACCTGCCCCAACGGCTGTTCCCGGTCGGCCGGCTCGACCAGGACACCGAGGGCCTGCTGCTGCTCACCAACGACGGCGAGCTCACCAACGCGTTGACCCACCCCTCCTACGGGGTGGAGCGCACCTACGTGGCCCTGGTCCCCGGGCCGGTGCGTGGCCGCACCCTCGCGGAGCTGCGCGCCGGGGTACAGCTCGAGGATGGCCTGGCCAGACCCGTCCGTGCCAAGGTGCTCGAGACCCAGCGCAGCAAGGCGTTGCTGGAGGTCGTGATGACCGAGGGCCGCAAGCGGGAGGTGCGTCGTATGCTCGGCCACCTCGGCCTGCACGTCGAACGCCTCGCGCGGGTCGCCTACGGCGGCGTCGAGCTCGGTGACCTCCGGCAGGGCAAGTGGCGGTTCCTGCGACAACCGGAGATCGCGCAGCTGCACGCCGTGGTCGGTGGGGGACGGGCGCCCCGCGGCGGCACTGGACGGGACGGGGGACGACGATGAACACCGAGACGCGGGTCCGGGCACTTCGGGGCGCGACGACCCTGGAGCTCGACGAGCGCGAGCACCTGTTCGTGCGCACCCAGGAGCTGGTCGCGGAGATGCTCGAGCGCAACGAGCTCACCGAGGACGACCTGATCTCCATCGTCTTCACCGCTACCGACGACGTACACAGCGCCTACCCGGCCGAGGCCGCCCGGGAGGCGGGGATCACCCACGTTCCGCTGCTGTGCACGCGAGAGCTGGACATCGACGGCGGTATCGAGCGCTGCATCCGGATCCTGGTCCACGCCTACACCCCCCGGACGGCCCACGACCTGCGGCACGTCTACCTCCACGACGCCCGCCAGTTGCGCACCGACCTCCCCGAGTGAGCCCCGATCCGCGCCCCGTGGGAGGAGCCGTCTGATGACGGCTCGGCTGCCCCGTGTCACGGTGATCGGCGCCGGCCTCGTCGGCAGCTCGATCGCTCTGGCGGTCCGGGAGGTGGGGGCGGGCCGGGTCGTGCTGGTCGACGCCGACGCGGGTGTCCGGGAGCGTGCGGCGGCGCTCGGCATCGCCGAGCAGGTCCTCGGGTCGGTCCCTGAGGCCGTCGGTGACGCCGACATCGTGATCGCCGCGGTGCCAGCCGGCGCGGTGCCTGAGGTGCTCTCCGCGGCCGCTGTCGCCGCACCCAGGGCGGCGATCCTGACCGACGCGGCCAGCCTCAAGCTGACATCGACCCTAGACGTAACGTCGAGGTTGAGTGATGCGAAGGCGGGACCGGAACGGTTCGTCGGCGGTCATCCCATGGCCGGGAGCGAGCGCAGCGGACCCGAGGCAGCCGACGCCCAGCTGTTCCAGGGCGCGACCTGGGGGCTGACCCCGACCGCGGCGACGGCGGACGCGACCCTGACCGAGCTGTCGACGTTCCTCCGCCGCCTCGGTGCCCGGGTCGTCGCCCTGCCACCTGCGCAGCACGACGAGCTCGTGGCGGTGGTCAGCCACCTGCCCCAGGTCGTGGCCTCGACCCTGGCGGCGGTGGCCGCCGATGCGATCGAGGCCACCGGCGATGCGGTCCTGGCCGTGGCGGGCGGCGGGTTCCGTGACACGACCCGGATCGCCGCCAGCGACCCCGCTCTGTGGATCCCGATCCTGTCGGGCAACCGGGCCGCGGTGCTGGAGGCGTTGGATGCCTATGCCGGGCGGCTGGAACAGGTGCGGGTCGCGGTGGCCGAGGCGCGGTGGGAGGAACTGCGCACGCTCTTGGCCCGGGCCAGCACCGCCCGGCAGCGGCTGGTGCCCAAGGCCACCCCCGCCGCCCTGGCCGCCCTGGCCGACGTGGTCGTACCGATGGACGACCGTCCGGGCCAGCTGGCCACGGCGACCACGGCGCTCGGGGCCGCCGGGATCAACGTCGAGGACCTCGCGATGCGCCACGCCGGCGACGGTGGACGCGGTGCCCTGCTCGTCAGGGTCGCGGCCGGGGACCTGGACCGGGCCGTGGACGTGCTCACCGCCGCCGGGCTCGGGGCGCACGTGGAGCACGACGCCGCCGCGCCGGGTTCCGAGGACGCCTCACCGTGAGCGGGGCAGAGGGCCCCCGGTCGACCGGCGACGGCGCGGCGGACGCTGGCGCAGCGGACGCTGGCGCGGCGGACGATGGCGCGGCCACCGTGCGTGGGATCCGACCCCTGGCACGTCCCCCCGACACCGAGGTGGCCGTCCCCGGTTCCAAGAGCCTGACCAACCGGGCCCTGGTCGCCGCCGGGCTCGCCCGGGGGCGCTCCACCCTGACCGGCGTGCTGGACGCCGACGACACCCGGGCGATGCTCACCGGGCTCGAGGCCCTCGGGGTCGGGATCGTGCGCTCGCACGCCGGCACGATCGTGACCGTCGACGGCGTGGCAGGCGCGCCGACGGTGACCGACCCACGCATCGACGTACGGTTGTCGGGCACCACGGCCCGCTTCCTCGCGCCGGTGCTGGCCCGGGGGGATGGCACCAGCCACCTCGACGGCCTCCCGCCCTTCCGCCGGCGCCCCATGGGTCCGTCCATCGCGGCGCTCAGGGCGCTCGGCTGCACCGTGACCGAGCACGGCACACCCGACCACCTTCCGATCACCGTCACCGGGGGACCGGTGGCCGGTGGCGAGGTGGCGGTGGCCGGCGAGGTCTCCAGCCAGTTCCTCTCAGGGCTGCTGTTGGCCGGAGCGGCCTTCCCCGACGGCCTGACGGTGCGGGTCAGCTCGCCGCTGGTGTCGGTGCCCTACGTGGAGATGACCGCCGAGGTGCTGCGCTGGTTCGGCGTCGAGCTGACCCGCCCCGACGAGGCCACCTTCGTCGTCGCCGGTGGCGGCCTCCGGGCCAGCGACGTCGCCATCGAGCCCGACGCCTCGGCGGCGACCTACCTCCTGGCCGCAGCGGCCATCACCGGTGGGCGGGTCCGGGTGGCGGGACTCACCTCCGCCTCCTGCCAGGGCGACGCCGGCTTCGCCGCGGTGCTCGGGCGTATGGGCGCCGAGGTGGTGGTGGACGAGCACGGCACCGAGGTGCGCAGCACCGGGCGGCTGCGCGGGATCGACGTCGACCTCGGCGCGATGTCCGACACTGCCCAGACCCTGGCCGCGGTCGCGGTGTTCGCCGAGGGCCCCACCCGGATCACCGGCATCGGCTTCATCCGCGCCAAGGAGACCGACCGCATCGCGGCGATGGTCACCGAGCTCAGGAAGCTCGGCATCGACGCCCGCGAGGAGGAGGACGGCCTGGTGGTCCACCCCGGGCGGCCGTCGCCGGGCGTGGTCGCCACCTACGACGACCACCGCATGGCTATGAGCTTCGCGCTGCTGGGGCTGGTCGTCCCCGGCATCGCGATCGCCGATCCGGGTTGCGTCGCCAAGACCTTCCCGACCTACTTCGAGGTGCTCGAGCAGCTCCGGCGCTGACCCGTCCCGGCGTGCGCGGACCCGCTGCTCGGTAGGCTCGCCCGCGGGGCAGCGGCGGAGCTGCGGTGGAGAGCCACCGCGGTGACCTGCCGACGAACCGCCCCAGATCCGTTGGAGCCGACCGTGTCCGAACCCCCCGAACCGACCGCCATCTCCGCGTCCGAGGACCCGGAGGACGACGGGACGTGGGGTGACCCAGAGGCGGTGTTCGACGGGCTCGTGGTCGCGATCGACGGGCCGGCCGGGTCGGGCAAGTCCTCGGTGGCACGGCTGGTCGCCTCGGGCGTGGGGCTTCGCCATGTAGACACCGGTGCGCTGTACCGAGCCGCGTCCCTGGCCTGCCTGCGGGCGGAGGTCCCACTGGACGATCCCGAGGCCTGCGCCCAGGCGGTGGCGCGCGCCCGCATCGAGCGTCGGGGGGACCGCCCCTTCCTCGACGGGGTTGACGTCGAGGAGGAGATCCGCGGCGACGCCGTGACCGCCGCGGTGTCGTCGGTGTCCGCCCACCCGGAGGTCCGCGAGCAGTTGCTGCACACCCAGCGGGACCAGCTCCTCACCGGCGGCGGGGTGATGGAGGGGCGCGACATCGGCACGGTGGGCGCCCCCGAGGCGGACGTGAAGGTCTACCTCACTGCCAGCGTCGAGGAGCGGGCGCGCCGCCGGGCGGGCCAGCTCGGTCGTGACGACGTGGACGTGCTGGCGGCGCTGATCGCCGAGCGCGACGCCCGGGACGGCTCCCGCGCCGTCGCCCCGATGCGCCCGGCCGAGGACGCCTGGGTGCTCGACACCCCCAGCGCCGAGCTCGACGAGGTCGTGGCCGCGGTGATCGCCCGCATCCACGAGGTCGTCGCCGGGGTCGACCACAAGCACGAGGAGATCCCGGCCGACCCCCTCGCCGCGCGCCGGTCCCTGCCCCGGGTGGCGATCGTGGGCCGGCCGAACGTCGGCAAGTCGACCCTGGTCAACCGCATCATCGGGACGCGGGTCGTCATCGTCGAGGAGCGCCCCGGGGTGACCCGTGACCGCACCGAACACCTCGCCGAGTGGAACGGGCGACCCTTCGTCGTCGTGGACACCGGCGGCTGGGAGCACCGGGCCGAGGGCATGGCGGCCCGCATCGTCGCCCAGGCCGAGGAGGCCGTGGCCAGCGCCGACCTGGTGCTGTTCGTCGTGGACGGCACCGTCGGGGCGCTGGAGGACGACGAGCGCTACGCGCGCCTGCTGCGCCGCTCCCGGGTACCGACCCAGCTGGTTGCCAACAAGATCGATGGTGAGAAGCAGGAGCCGTTGGTCCACGAGCTCTACACCCTCGGGCTCGGGGAACCGGTCGGCGTCTCCGCCCGCCACGGCAGGGGGGTGGGCGACCTGCTGGATCGGGTGGTCGTCGCCCTGCCCGAGGCTCCCATCGAGATCCCCGACGAGTCGCTGGTCCCGCGGGTGGCGATCGTCGGCAAGCCGAACGTCGGCAAGTCCTCGCTGTTCAACCGCATCCTCGGCGAGGAACGCTCCATCGTCGACGCCGTGCCGCACACCACCCGTGACGCCGTGGACACCATGCTCGAGCTCGACGGGGCCCCGTGGGTGTTCGTCGACACCGCCGGCATGCGCCGTCACTACCGCCGGGGCGAGGACACCGAGCTGTACTCGG
>PWEU01000307.1 GCA_003554005.1 Nitriliruptoraceae bacterium | reverse complement strand
CGCAACCTGCTCCACGGGGGCATCTTCGCCTACCCCGGCACCGACGACGAGCCGGCCGGCAAGCTGCGCCTGCTCTACGAGGGTGCGCCGCTGGCCTACCTCGCCGAGCAGGCGGGCGGGCGGGGCTCCGACGGGCGCACCTCGCTGCTGGAGCTGCAGCCGGCCGACATCCACCAGCGCACCCCGGTCTTCGTCGGCGCCCTCGAGCTCGTGGAGCGGCTCGAGGAGTTCGTGTCGGAGCCGTTGCAGGACGCCTAGTGGCCGGCCTGCTCCGCGCGGTCGCGGATGCCGCGCAGCATGCGCTGCGTCATCACGAAGCTGACCACCGCGACCGGTTCGACGAGTACCGCGGCCGCGGGCTGCAGGTAGGCGTACCGCTCGCGGACCAGCAGCCGGGTCGTGTCCGCCCCCTCGGCGCGTAGGACGAAGGCCCAGGTGAAGTCGTAGGGCGCGGTCTGCTGGTCGCCGGTGGCCGACACGGCGCCGCGCAGCACCAGGGCGTGGTCCGGCTCCACCTCGGCGACGGTGAGGGCGACCTCGGGGTGGAGGCGGACCTCCTCGCCCACCTCCAGGTGCTGCCAGGCTGGCACGATCTCATCGGCGCTGTGGATGTCGCAGCCCACCAGGTTCTCCAGCGCGTCGTAGCTGTAGAAGCCGCCACGGCCCTGGCCGAGCTGGACGAGCCAGGGCCACACCTTCGCCGGCCCGGCCTCGATGGTGATCCCCCGTGTCGCCGTCAGGTCGGACCGCGGCAGCAGGTCGTCCCCGGGCAGGCGCATCCCGGCCTCGGCCGGAGTGACGCCCCAGGTCAACTGCGGTCTCCGCAGCACGACGGCGTAGCCGACCAGCAGGGTCACCAGCGTGACCAGGCAGCGTCGCGCGGTCATGGTGGGCCTCCCCCGGGTCGCGACCACGACCGACCGTAGGCGCCGGACCCGGCCCGGGGCAGGGGACAGCGCCCCTGATGCGGGGCCACAGCGGCGCGAGTCACCGCGCGGCGAGCCCCGGTCCGGTGCTCAGGATGGGCCGCTGCGGTGCCGATGCACAGGGCGGAGCCGGGGCCGACCGGCCGCCCGCCGACGCCGTGAGGTCGCCGTGACCGCGATGCTCGACGCCGCCGTGGACCGGTTCGTCGCGACCGTGACCGACGACCTGGTCTCGGCTGGTACGCCCCCGGGCGACGCCCGAACCGATGCGGTGGCGGAGGCGGTGGCACTGACCGCGGCGTTCGTCGACGCCGACGTCCACCACAGCGACGGCGAGGTGGCGGCGTTCCTCGCCGTGGCCGGCCCTCGGGTCGGACCCCCGCTGCAGGACGCGAGCCCGACCGATCTGCGACGCAGCGGGATGCTGACCGGTGCCCGTGCCCGGCTCGGTCGCCCCTCCGATCTGGCGCGAACGCTGCTGGCAGCCGACCGGGGTGACGACGGTGACCGCGTGTGGCGGTACCTGCAGGCCACGGTCGCCCTCGGACACGCGGTGGCAGCCGTGGACCTCGAGCCGTCCCAGGTCGAGCTCGACGCCGTCGCACGGTTCCGTCAGACCCTGCTGGCCGCGATCCACGACGCCGGGGTGAGCACCCCCGATGAGCGTCGCCCGGACGGCGGGTTCTTCAGCCCGCAGCTTCCTCCGCAGCCACCGGGCCCACCCCCGGCGGCCACGGGTCGGGGCGCGGAGGGCAGCTCACCCCGCTCGACCCGCACGGTCCGGTCCGGGCCGGACGGCACCACGGTGACGACGACCACCATCACCCACACGGGCCGGGCACCCGGTGGCAGGTTCGCGGACGTCGCGGGTTCGGTCCTGGAGCAGCTGACCGGAGCGACGCCGCTCGAGCCGGCGCGTGCGGCGGGCGATGCCACCGACGCGGCCGGCGAGCGGCCACCGAGGCCCGTGGCCGCTCCGCAGCCCCTGGCGGAGGTCCTCGCCGAGCTCGACGCCCTCATCGGTCTGGCACCCGTCAAGGCCGAGGTGCAGCTGGTCGCCGACCTGCTCACGGTCCAGCGGCTGCGTGAGGACCGGGGGCTGACCAGCGTGCCCACCTCCCGCCACCTGGTCTTCACGGGGAACCCGGGGACGGGCAAGACCACGGTGGCCCGGCTCGTCGGCCGGATCTACGCGAGCCTCGGGGCGGTGGCCAGTGGGCACGTCGTGGAGACCGACCGGGCCGGTCTGGTCGCCGGCTACGTCGGCCAGACCGCGGCCAAGGTCACCGAGGTGGTCACCTCCGCCCTGGACGGCGTGCTGCTGATCGACGAGGCCTACGCCCTGACCCGCGGCAGCGGCGGCGCCGTTGGCGGTGGTGACTTCGGGCAGGAGGCCGTGGACACCCTGGTCAAGCTCATGGAGGACCACCGCGACCGGCTGGTGGTCATCGTGGCCGGGTACCCGGAGGAGATGACGGACTTCATCGCCTCCAACCCCGGGTTGTCCTCCCGCTTCCCCCGCACGATCCACTTCCCCGACTACACGACCTCGGAGCTGCTCGCGATCGCCACCCACCAGGCCGAGGGCTCCGGCTACCGCTTCACCGGCGACGGCCTGTCGGCCCTGCAGGCCCACCTCGACACGATGACCCGCAGCCGCGGGTTCGGCAATGGCCGTCAGGTCCGCAACCTGTTCGAGGCGACCCTCGCCAGCCACGCCCAGCGCGTCGTCGCCATCGCCGATCCCTGCGACGAGGTGCTCACCGACCTCACCGACGCCGATGTCCACGCGGCGCTCGCCAGGGCCGGCTGAGGGGCCAGCCCGCGCGTCACGCGCCAGGGTCGGAGAGACCACTGTGCGTCCAGGACGACTTGGCGTGCCGGAGGACGAACAAGCGGCGGTCCATGTCAGCTCCCGTCGACGACCCGGACACCGTGCTTCCAGACCCCGGTCACGTTGGCGGGATCGGCCAGCACCTCGATCTCGGTGCTGGGGTCACCGCGCACGGTGAGCACGTCGGCGTCGAAGCCGGCCGCCAGCTGCCCCGTGTGGGGTGCCCGGGGCCCCAGCGACAGGGGACCGTTGGCGGTCGCGGCCTCGATGGCCTCGAGCGGGGTGAGCCCGGACTCGACCAGCAGTCCGAGCTCGTGGCCGTGCCGTCCCCAGGCGTCGGGCGCTCCGGGCGTGGAGATCGCGATGTCGGTCCCCATCGCGATCGTCACCCCGTGCTCGTGGGCGAGTGCGACCGCGTCGCGGTGGACGGCCTCGGTGGCCAGCAGTTTCCGCCACATCGCATCGGACAGCGGCCCCTGGCCGGCGGCGGCCAGGTCGGACACGATCAGGCGGGTCGGGACGAGGATGACGCCCCGTTCGACCATCGCGGCGCAGACCTCCTCGTCGAGGTAGGTCCCGTGCTCGATCGACCCCACGCCGGCCTCGATCGCGGCCAGCATCCCGGGCTTGCCGTGGCAGTGGGCCATGACCATGCGGTCCGCCATCGCGGCCACCTCGACGATCGCCCGCAGCTCGGCGTCGGTGAACTGCTGGTGGATCGGGTGGTCCCGTTCCGACAGGACCCCACCGGAGGCGCAGACCTTGATGACGTCCGCCCCGATCCGCAGCTGCTCCCGGACGGCGGTCATGCAGGCATCGACCCCGTCGCACACGCGCAGGGTCCCGTCGTGGACGGCCAGGTCGTGGAACCACTCGAGGGGGAGGTCGTGGAGGTCGGCGTGCCCGCCGGTGGGTGACAGGATCGCACCGGCGCCGTAGACGTGGGGACCGGGGATGCTCCCCTCGCGGACGGCGCGTCCGAGCAGGACGCCCATGCCGCCGGCGTCGCGGATCGAGGTCACCCCGGCCCGCAGCGCACGTTCGAGGTCCTTGGTCGCCCGCGCCGCACGGACCGTGATCGGGACCTCGTAGATCCCGGTCAGCGCCATGCGCTGCAGACCCAACAGGTGGGTGTGGCAGTCCCACATCCCCGGCATCCCCGTGTCGGTGCGCACCACCTCGGCGTCCGGCGGGTCGGGCGCGGCGTCGGCGGGGCCGGCGTAGGTGATGGTGGTGCCGTCGAGCACGACGGCCGCGTCGGCGATGGGCTCACCGCGGCCAGCCAGCAGGCGGTCGGCGAGGATGCGGGTGGCGATGGTCGTGGCTCCGGTCCGGGACCCCGGAATCTAGGGGGAGTGGCCCGCGACGGGTCAGCAGCCGGGCATCGGGGTCACGCGGTAGCCCTGGCCGGTCAGCCACTCGAGGAGGCGTTCGGTGGCCGCCACGGTCTGCTCGCGGTCACGGAACCCGTCGTGGAGCAGGACCACGGCGCCCGGCTCGATCTCGGCGAGCACGTGGTCCACGATCGCGTCGGTCCCGGGGCGTTCCCAGTCCCGGGGGTCGATGTCCCACATCGCCATCTCCAGGCCGAGATCCGCCGCACCCTGGTTCACGGTCTCGTCGCGGGCACCGAAGGGCGGCCGTAGGCAGCTGGGCGTGGTGCCGGTGGCCTCCTCGACGATGGCCTGGGTGTCGAGGATCTCCCGGGCGAAGGTGGCGTCGGGGACCTCGGTGAGGCGGGCATGGGACCAGGTGTGGTTGCCGATCGCGTGGCCCTCATCGACGATGCGGGCGGCGATGTCCGGGTGGTCGGCCACCTGCTCACCGACGACGAAGAAGGTGGCCCGCGCGTCGTGGGCCGCCAGCAGGTCGAGCACCTGCGGGGTGTAGGTCGCGTTCGGACCGTCGTCGAAGGTCAGGGGGACCACCGGCCCGTCGGCGGGTGGTGACGGCGCGGGCTCCGGGTCGGGTTCCGGTGCGGGCTCCGGTTCCGCGGTACCGATGAGCACCATCTCGTCGACCGGCTCCTCGATGACCTCCTCGGAGATGCGCTCCCGTGACTCCTGCTCACCGTCGACCAGGACCACCTCGTAGGTGTCCCGCCGCAGGCCGTCGCGGCCGTCGGTGGCCACCTCGGTCTCGCCCTCGAGCAGCTCGTCGGTCCGGCGCTCCTGCCGGCCGTGCTCGAGGGTGACCTCCTCGACCTCCTCGGTCACCTCGACCCGGGCGATCGTGACCTTCTCGGCCTCGGTCAGGGGCGTGTCCAGGTCCGGCTCGACCCGGTCGTCGGCCCCCACCTCCACGTCCGCGTCGGCGAGGGCGCCCTCCACGGTGTCGGCGTAGGAGGTGAACTCTCGGGTCCGGCCGTCGGCGTGGATGGTGACGGGTACGGCGACCTCCACCTCCAGCCGGCCGCCGTCGCGCACCGCGACGTCGAGCCCCGGGTCGAACCGAGCCTCGACGTCGGTCGCCTGCGCGGCAGGACTTGCGGCCAGCAGCTCACCCATCGTGTCCGCGACCGTGGTGACGGTGAACCGACCCTCGCTCAGGCCGAGCACCTCCCCCCGGTCGTCGAGGAGCACCTCGGCGGTCACCGCCCGGCGGACGGTGATCGTCAGCCCGTCCTCCACCAGCGTGTCCGGTGACGGGGTGACCTCGTCGGCGTCGGCCACCTCGATGTCGAGGCGGGCGAGCACCCCGGCCACGTCCTCGGCGGTGGTCCGGGCGGTGTGGCGCTCACCGTCGGCGAGCACCTCCACCTCGGCGGTGACGGCGAGGTAGGTACCCACGCCGGCCACGCCGATGACACCGACGGCCACGACGCCTGCCACGGCGATCCATGGCCACGACCAACGGGTGGTCACGGGGTTGTTCTCCCGAGTGGGTCGGACTCCACCACACCACCGCGGTCGCCGCCGCGCCACCCGGCGAAGGGGCCGTCCGCACGACGAAGGACCGCTGCCCGATGGCCGGTGGCGCGATCAGCCCCAGAGCAGCGGCGTCAGCTCCCGCCACAGCTGCTCGTAGGCCGCGGTCGCGACCGAGCGTGGGGCGAAGGTGCGCACCGGGGCGCGTTCGGGCCCCATCCGCTCCACCACCGTGGTGTTGGGGATCATCGTCGCGAGCACGTCCTCGCGCTCAGCGAGCGTGGTCGCCGTGTCCCGTTGCAGCCGCTTGCGCCGGTCGAGCATCGACACGTGGGCGAGGAACCGCGGCTGGCGCCGGCGTGCCGCCACGACCTCCTCCAGTTGCGTGAGCGTCAGCATGGCCAGCGTCGTCGGCACCACGGGGACGAGGAGGACGTCGGTGGCCCGCAGCGCGCTCTCGATGCCGAGGGAGGCGCCGGGGGGACAGTCCAGCACGACCAGGTCGTAGGCATCCTCCAGCGGGGGGAGCAGCGCGCCGAGCCGCCGTCGCGGCCGGTCGACGTCGTCGAGGTGGCGGTCCAGGTAGCGCAGCGACAGATCCGATGGCAGCACGTGCAGGCCCGGCACCGAGGTGGCCCGTACGTGGGGTGCGAGCTCGCCCCCCGCTCCGACGAGCCCCCGGGCACCCCCACCGGACAGGCGGTGCTCGGCCCTGAGCAGGTAGGTCGCCGACCCCTGCGGGTCGAGGTCCCACAGCAGCACCCGTACCCCGTCGCGGGTCGCTTCGGCGGCCAGGTTGACAGCCGTGGCGGTCTTGCCCCCCCCGCCCTTGATGCTGGCCGCCGCGAGGACCTTCACCGTGACATCCGTGCGACGAGGTCCTCGACGGTCCGTCGCGCGCGCTTGTCGTCGTAGGCGGCGAACCGGTCGTGGAAGTCGGCCCGCTCCGCGGCCTGCCGCCGGTCCAGGATGGTGGCCAGCCGTTCCCCCGCGGCCACCGTCGCCGGGGAGAGCTCGCCGACGCCCTCGTCCGCGGCGGCGTCGGTGAGCTCGGCCAGTGCCCGACGCAGCCGATCGGCCTGGACCTCGGCGTCCTGGTGGGCACCGAGGTTGTCCTGGAGGTCCTTGAGGTGGCCGATCACCGCTCGGCTGCGCTTCCTGCCGCCGAGGTGGCCGAACCCCTCCAGCAGGTAGCGCAGACGCTTGCCGTCCTTGCGCAGCTCGTGGAGCTGGACCGCGGGCGAGCCGGCGTCGATCAGACGTCCGTCGACCAGCAGCGCGTGCTGGGCGGCCATGATCCGGGCACCGATCATCTCACCGAGGGGTTCGCGGGCGTGCTTGCCACCCACCACCTCGGCCTCCGGTAGGTCCAGCCACGCCCGCCAGTCCTCGCGCAGCTGTCGGGCGGTCCGTGAGCGCAGCGCCTGGGCGACCTCCAGATGGGCGGATGCCTGCTGTCCGGCGAGGTGGGCGAGGACGGGCTCCAGAGCACGGGCATCCGCGTTGGACAGCGGGGCGGTCAGCGTCCGCCAGCCGGCGATGTAGACGTCGAGGTCCCGTGCCGGCGAGGTCACGGTGCCGAACCAGCGGAACGCCTCGCGCTGCTCGCTGCGCACGTCCTTGGGCAGGATGCGGCGGCTCTCGGTGAGCAGGGACCGGGTCTGGCGCACGGCGATGCGCAGGTCGTGGAGGAACTCGTCGTCGAGGTGGTCGACGGTCCCCTCCCAGTTCGCGTCGAGGGCGTCGGCGAAGCTGCGGAGCACCTGCCGTACGCCGACCAGGGCGGCGCCGTGTCGGTCGAGGTCGGGCCGCACCGGACCCCGCCAGCCACGATGGTCGATCTCGGCGGCGATCGCGGCGCGCTCCAGTGCGTCGCCGTCCACCGCTGCCGGCGGTGCCGTGTCGACGGCCAGCGCCCTGCCCAGGGTCTTCAGCAGCGCCCGGGCGGGCTTGCGGCGCCCAGGGAGCTCCTCCACCTCGATGGTCCAGGCCAGGGCGTCGGTGGCCTCGGCACCGGTCCCGGGTCGGGTGCCGGGCCGGGTGATCTCCAGGTCGCTGTCGAGGTGGACGGTGACGAGCGGGATGCCGTCGGCGTCCACCGCGGTGCCGCTGCGCCGCGCCGAGGCCAAGGTGACCTGGGGGAGCAGTGCCCGATCGGCGGCGGTGGTCAGGAGCCGCGACCGCAGTGGGCCGGGGGGCAGCGTGCCCACGGCCAGGGGCTCGGGGGGGGCCAGTGGGGCCGACAGGAACAGCCGGGCCGGCGGGCCGTTGCCGGCCGTCACGACCAGGGCGTGCCCCTCGGCGCCCTGGGTGCGGGCCTCCAGCCGGAGCCCGCTGCGGTACAGCCGTCCGTCGAAGGTGTCGTAGCGGGTCCGCCGCAGCATCTGGGGCGGACCGAGCACGATGCCCTCGGCCTCCAGCACCTCGATGATCGGCCCGCTGGGCTCCCGCCGGCCGTCCAAGACTACGCTCGCCATCCGCCACCGCTTCCACGTTGCCCGGGGGACCATCGTGCCGGTCGAGATCGAACGCGCCTTCGTCGCTGACCGCCGACCGGACGCCGAGCTGCTCGGTCCCGGTGTCCCGCTGCGGCAAGGCTACGTGGCGAGCGAGGGCGAAGTGGAGGTTCGGCTCCGAATCACCGCCGACGACGCCGTGCTGACCATCAAGTCCGGCGGTGGGTTGACCCGCGACGAGGTGGAGTTCGCGGTCGCTCCGGCCGACGCCGAAGCGCTGTGGCCCCTCACGCATGGGCGACGGATCGCGAAGCATCGTCATCGGGTGCCGGTCGGGGAGCGGGTCGCGGAGGTGGACGTCTACGGCGACGCGCTGGAGGGCCTGTGCCGCATCGAGGTGGAGTTCGACGATGAGGGGGCGGCGGCCGCCTTCGAGCCGCCGGCGTGGTTCGGTCGCGAGGTCACCGGTGACGACCGGTGGAGGAACGCGAGCCTCGCCCGGCATGGCCGGCCCGATCGTCCCGGCGGGGCTGCCTCCGCCTCAGGCGGG
>PWEU01000235.1 GCA_003554005.1 Nitriliruptoraceae bacterium | reverse complement strand
GGGCGGTCCCCGGTCGTGGCGAACGCCACGATCCCGAGACCCACCTCATCCCCCTCGTGCTGCAGGTGGCCAAGGGTCAGCGCGACCACATCACGGTGTTCGGGACCGACTACCCGACCGAGGACGGCACCTGCGTCCGGGACTACATCCACGTCGCCGACCTGGCTGACGCGCACGTGCGGGCGGTCGAGCGTCTCGACCAGCACGGGCACCTGACCTGCAACCTCGGTAACGGGCGCGGTTTCAGCGTCCGCGAGGTCATCGCGGCGGCCCGCCGCGTCACGGGTCACGCCATCCCGGCCGAGGAGGCCCCACGGAGGGCCGGTGATCCCGCTGTCCTGGTCGCGTCCTCGGACCGTGCACGCCGACTCCTCGACTGGATTCCCGCCCACGATGACCTCGACCGCATCGTCGCCGATGCCTGGGCGGAGTCGACCTGATCGGCCCTCACCGATGCTCCGCTGACCTCTCCACCAGCTCGACGCTCTGCCGAGGAAGGCCCGCTGATGACCACCAGCGACTCGGGACCGCTCCCCGCCCGGATCCGCCGTGACCGGATGCTCTCGCTGCTGCGCGAGCAGGACTTCGTGCGGGTCGCGGAGCTCGCCGAGCGGTTCGATGTATCCGAGGTGACCGTCCGCGGCGATCTCGATGCGCTCCAGGCCCGCGGGCAGCTCCGGCGGGTGAGGGGCGGAGCCGTGCCCCGTGCCGCTGCTCCGGCCGAGCGACGCTTCGAGGAGGCCGAGGTCGCCGCAGCTGGCCAGAAGAGGGCCATCGCGCTGGCAGCGGCCGCCACGGTCAGCGACGGCGACACCATCGTGCTCGACGTCGGTACGACCACCACCGCGGTCGCCCAGGCCCTGGCCGAACGCACCGAGCTCAGCGACGTCACCGTGTTCACCAGCTCGCTGACGATCGCGCTGGCACTGGAGAGCGCCGATCCGCGGCTCACCGTCGTGGTCACCGGAGGCACGCTCCGTTCCAAGCAGCACTCCCTGGTCGAGCCGCTGGCCGGGCTGGTGCTCGGCAGCATCAACGCCGGGACGGCCTTCATCGGCTGCAACGGGATCGACATCGAGCGGGGCGTCACCAACGTCAACCTCCCCGAGACCGAGATCAAGCGCATGCTCCTGCGCGCTTCCCAGCAGCGGGTCGTCTGCGCCGACAGCTCGAAGCTCGGGCAGGTCGCGCTCGCACACGTGTGCGACCTCGACGACGTGGACCTGCTGATCACCGACGACCGGGCCGATCCGGATCTGATCGCCGCGTTGCGTGAGACCGGCCTGGAGGTCGTCCTGGCGGGGGCCGCCACCTGACCCGGCCAGGCCACTGTCCCGCCACATGAAGGTCACCACCCACACCCGATCCGGCCCGACCATCCCCGCCGAGAAGGGGCAACGCCCATGCCGCCCTTCGTCACCGTCATCGACCTACCCGTCGACCCCGCCACGGCCGTGGTGTACGAGCACGGCTGGCAGTCGTGGAGCCCGGCCGGCGTCCACCGGGTCGACGCGACCAGCCCCCGACCTGCCAAGCCGCGCTGGCAGACCATGGCGTTCCGCCCCGAGCTGCCCGCCCCCACGGCCGGGTTCCAGAGCGAGGGGCTGCTGGCCGTCCAGCCCGGAGCCGACGCACCGGTGGTGGTCATCCACAGCCCCGACCCCGATACCGAGGTCGCGTCGATCCGACTCGAGCTGCGTGAGCGGAGCGCCGTGATCACCGCCGACGGGGAGGTCGCCGTCACCGAACGTGCGCCTGACCTGGTGACCGCGCTCGAGGAGCACGCCGCATCGGTCGCCGACCAGCTCGGCGTCCCAGCCGGTGGGACCCACCGGAGGCTCGGGACGGGATGGTGCTCGTGGTACGGCTACTACCACGACATCACGGAGGAGCTGCTGCTCGACGAGCTGGCACTGATCGATCGGCACGAGCTCGGGGTGGACACCGTCCAGCTCGACGACGGCTACCAGACCGGCATCGGCGACTGGCTGTCACGGCGGACCGACACCTTCCCCTCGCCGCTGGAGGACCTGGCCGCGCGGATCGCCGACACCGGCCGGAGCGCCGGCATCTGGACGGCTCCGTTCCTGGTCGGTGCCGACAGCCGGCTCGCACAGGAGCATCCCGACTGGCTGGTGGGTGGCGCGGAGGCCTCCGACCAACACTGGGGCCAACGGATCGGGGTCCTGGACGTCACCCACCCCGACGCGGCCGAGCACCTGCAGGAGGTGTTCCGGACGCTGACGGCGTGGGGGTTCAGCTACCACAAGATCGACTTCCTCTACGGCGGCGCGATGCCCGGCCACCGACACGCCGATATCACCGCGCTGGAGGCGTACGGGCTGGGCCTCAGCCTGATCCGTGACGCGATCGGTCAGGACGCCGTCCTGCTCGGCTGTGGCGCACCCCTGCTCCCGTCGATCGGGCGTGTGGATGCCATGCGCATCTCACCCGACATCGCCCCCCACTTCGCACCGCCACTGGGCGATATCAGTCAACCGTCGGGACGGGGAGCGGTGCGGATGGGCCGCTCACGTGCCTGGCAGCACGGTCGCTGGTGGGTGAACGATCCGGACTGCATCATCGTGCGGCCGGGCATCGAACGGCGGGAGCTGTGGGCCTCGGAGCTGGCCGGCCACGGTGGTCTGGCGGTGTCCGGCGACCCGATCGGGGCGCTCGACGAGCGGGGCCGCGCGTGGACCCGCGCGCTGCTGCTCCCCCCTGCCGAGCGGGCAGCGAGGTGGGAGGCAGATCCCGACGACGAACTCGGCGGCGGCTTCGCCGGGACGTGTCTACGGTGACCCCCTCGGCGCGCGAGGCCTCCGCGCCCCGCTACCCGCGACCCGCCGCCCCAGCAGCCCACCGCCGCATGCCATCCCGATAGGAGCTACGTCCATGCGTTTCGGTGTCTGCTACTACCCGGAACAGTGGCCCCGTGACCGCTGGGTCGACGACGCCGCGTCCATGGTGGATCTGGGTCTGGAGCTGGTCCGGATCGGCGAGTTCGCCTGGAGCCGGTACGAGCCGGCGCGAGGGCGTTTCGACTTCGGCTGGCTGGACGAGGCGATCGAGACCCTCTGCGCTGCCGGCCTGAAGATCGTGCTGGGCACGCCGACGGCGACCCCGCCGGTGTGGCTCGCCCGGGAGCGCCCGGAGATCCTGTCCGTCGGGCCGGACGGTCGGCGCCGCGCCTACGGCTCACGCCGGCACACCTCCACGTCCTCGCGGGCCTACCGCGAAGAAGCCGCCCGGATCGTGTCGGTGCTGGTCGAGCGCTACGGGCAGCACCCGGCGATCGCCGCCTGGCAGATCGACAACGAGCCCGGCAACCACGACTCCGCGCGGTGCTGGAGCGAGGAGAGCCAGGCGGCGTTCCGCACCTGGCTGTCCCGCCGCTTCGGTGGGTCGATCGAGGCGCTGAACGAGGCCTGGGGCTCCGTCTTTTGGTCCATGACCTACCCCGACTTCGACGCGGTGGAACTCCCGGTCCCGACCGTCACCGATCACAACCCTTCCCTGCTGGTCGCCCACCTCGCCTTCTCCGCCGAGCAGGCTGCCGAGGCACTGGCCGAGCAGCGAGCGATCGTGACCGCGGGCAGCCCCGGCCGGGAGGTGTTCACCAACCTCTACCTCGGCGACATCGACATCGATCCACGACAGGTGGCCCGCCCGACCGGTCTCGGGTCGGTGGACATCTATCCCCACGGGCTCGGCAACGCCGACGACGTGGCCTTCGTCCTCGACCTGGCGCGAGGCTCGGCGCTGGCCCACGGGCAGGGGCCTGAGGCACTCGGTGGTCGCGCGTGGATCGTCGAACAGCAACCGGGGCCGGTGAACTGGACCGGGGACAACCCGGCCGTGCCGACCGGTCAGGTCCGGCTATGGTGCTGGCAGGCCGCGATGCACGGGGTGGAGGCCTTGCTCTGGTTCCGGTGGCGGGCGGCGCGGGCCGGCCAGGAGCAGCACCACGCGGCACTACTGCGGCACGACGGCACCCGCGCACCGGGCTGGGACGAGGCGGCGAGGTTCATCCGGGAGTACGGGCGGGTGGTCTCGCTGTCGCCACACCTGCTCCCACGGCCACCCGCCCGGGTGGCGTTGGTCCACGACCACCTCGACGCGTGGATGCTGGAGGTGATCCCCCAGGTCCCGGATGCCAGCCATCGGATGCTGGTGACCGCTGCTCACGCCGCAGCCCGCAGGCTCGGACTCGACGTCGACGTGGTCCCAGCGGACGCCGACCTCACCGGCTACGAGGTGGTGCTCGCGCCGGCGCTGCACACCGTGACACCCGACCGGGTCGCTCGGCTCGAGGCCGCGCTGGCGGTGGGAGCCCTGGTGGTCCTCGGACCGCGGAGCCTGGTGCGCGACGAGCACGCGGTCTGGGTCGACGAGCCCGTACCGGGCGGACTGTCGACCCGGCTGGGGGCGCGGGTCGAGCACGCAGGGAGCCCAGCCGGCTGGCCGCGGGAGACCTCAGGCCCCAGCCAGCTGGTGCTGGACGACCCCCGGGAACCGCTGCCGGTCGGTGGCTGGATCGAGACGCTGGCCGACGTCGCCGACGACGCAACGGTGCTGGGACGTGCCCGAGGCGGCCCACTGGATGGAGCGCCGGTCGTGGTGCGGCGCGGCGGCCTCGTCCACCTCGGTGCAGCGTCGACCGACGCGTGGGCCCGGACGCTCGGGCTGCTGCTGCGCCGCCGGCCGCGCCCCGATCACCTGGAGGTCTTCGAGCGAGGTGGCCGGCACGTCACGCTCGATCACCGCGCGCGCACGATCGGCGGGCTCGGGGGCGTGTCGGACCGCGACTGAGCCCACACCTGAGGGCACCTGACCAGGTCTCCGACGTGGCTCTCGGGTCAGCACATGTGCGCGCTGCGGTCTTCGAAGTCTTCGGGAGTGCGTTGCGCGAACCTTCGTTTGCGCGGTATTAGCGCGCTAGTTGAGAACCTTTCGAAAGCTGTGTTAGTTTCGTAAGCATGGACACACTGGAGCGTCGGGAGCTACGGCACGGGGACGGACGCCGGCTGTTCGTCTACGGCGACTACGCCGGAGCTCCCCTGCCCCAGGATGCTCCCGGGGGTGCGTGGCCCGCCCTCCATCTGCGTCACGATGCGCTCAACGACCAGTGGGTCGCGATCTCCCCCGCCCGCAACACCCGGCCGCAGTCGGCACCGATCGGGGCGACTGCAGCGCCGGCCTGCCCCTTGTGCGTCGGCGGCCCGGAGCTCCCGTTCCCCTACGAGGCGGCGGTGTTCGAGAACCGCTTCCCGACGCTGCTGGCCGAGCCGCCCACGCCGCCGCAGCTGGATGGGCCCACCGCGCCATCACGCGGTCGCTGCGAGGTCGTGCTCTACACCCCGACCCACACGGGCTCACTGGCCACCCTCACCGCACAGGAGCTGGCCCGGGTCATCGCCATATGGACCGACCGGTCGGCCGAGCTGTGGGAGGGGCCCGAGCACCGGGTCGTGCTCGTGTTCGAGAACCGGGGCGAGGACGTGGGCGCGACCCTGTCCCACCCCCACGGCCAGATCTACGCCCTCGACCGCCTGCCGGTGTACCTGCAGATCCGGATGGACGCGCTGGTCCAGCACCGCAACACCCATGGCAGCTGCCTGAGCTGCGAGGTGGTCGAGCGTGACCTGGCCGCGACCGAGCGGCGGGTCCGGGACAACGCGAGCTTCACGGTCGGGGTGCCCTTCGCGCCGGACTGGCCCTTCGAGCTCCACGTCCGAGCGCGACGCCACGGGGTGCGCCGCCTCACCGACCTGACCGCCGACGAACGCCGCGATCTGGCCGGAGCGCTGCGGGAGGTCGTGCGCATCTACGACCAGCTCTTCGACGAGCCCCTCGCCTACCTGATGGCCTGCCAGCAGGCGCCTGCCAACCTGGCGGCACGTCCGGCGGACGACTGGCACCTGAGCTTCGAGTTCCTGCCCCCCAACCGCGCCCCGAACAAGCTGAAGGTGCGGGCGACGGGGGAGACGGCGGCGGGGCTGTTCATCAACGACACCGTGCCGGAGGCCTCCGCAGCACAGCTCGCGGCGGTCGCGACGGTCACGGAGGGCGCCGAGCTGGGGCCCATACCCGACGTCGACGTGGCGCCCGTCCCGGGCCTGGTCGGCGTCACCGACACCTGAACCAACGACGCGCCACGATGCCGTGGCGCGGGAGAGAGGGAACCATGAGGAAGATGCGGTGGATCGCGCCGCTCGCTGCGCTGGGGGTCATGCTGGCCGCCTGCGGCGAGGACGCGCCCGATGACGCGCCCGACACCGATGTCGACGCCGAGGACCCGACCGAAGATGAAGCGATGGACGACGACGTGGCAGACGACGGCGAGGCCGTCGACCTGCGCTGGCGGACTCGTCCCGACAACCAGCAGGAGATCGACGTCTACCAGAGCGTCAGCGATTCCATCGATGCCGAGTGGGACGGCGCGAACCTCGAGTACGAGGCCGGCGGCACCGAGACCGCCGCGTACCAGGACGTGCTGCGCACTGAGATCGCTGGTGGCACCGCTCCGGACGTGTTCTGGATCCCCGGCACCGACATCGCGGACTTCGCGAACCGCGGGCTGATCCTGGACCTGCGCGAGCTGTCGGAGTTGAGCGATAGCTACGCCGGCGACGCCGCGTACGCGCCGGGGCCCATGGAGCTGCTCACCTACGACCCCGAGACCCAGACCTCGGGGCCCTCGCTGTGGGGACTGCCCCGTGACGTCTCCACCTTCGCCTTCTACCTCAACCTCGACCTGCTCGCGGAGGCTGGTGCACCCGACCCCCGGGAACTGGACGATGCTGGCGAGTGGAACTGGGACACCTTCCGTGAGGTCTCGGAGGCCGTCGACGCGCTGGGTGGCGACATCCAGGGCTTCGGGATGAACAACTGGTGGGCGAACCCGGGCATCTGGATGAACTCCGCCGGTGGCGGGTTCTTCAACGAGGCACGCACCGAGTCCCGGGTCGGCAGCGACGAGTCGGTCCTCGGGCTCGAGTACCTGTCCGGGCTCTACCAGGACGGCCTGGGCGTGCCCTACGGCGAGGACTCCCAGCCACCCTTCCAGGCGGGCCAGGTCGGCATGCAGCTGACCGGCCGCTGGTCCACCCCCGCCTACCGGGAGAACGACTTCAACTGGGACGTCGTCAACATCCCGGCCGGTCCGGAGGGTGCGGTCAACTGGACCTTCTGGGGCGCCTACGTCGTCAACGCCAACACCGAGCACCCCGAGCAGGCCTTCGAACTGCTGACCCGTCTGACCGACGGCGACGTGCAGGCGCAGATCGCCGAGCTCGGCGCCAACATCCCCTCCCGGGTCGACGACCCGGACACGATCGACCAGTTCCTGACCTTCACCCCGCCGGAGAACAACCAGGCCTTCATCGACGGGCTGGAGAACTCCGTCCCCGAAGGTCCGCTCTGGGAGGGTGACTGGCCCGCCTTCGACGGGATCATGGCGCCGGCCATCGAGGCCGTGATCGCCGGCGACCTGACGCTGGAGGAGTTCCAGGCCACCATCGACGAGCAGCTGAACGCCACCTTCGACTGAGGTGGCCGGTGGGGTGGCGCCGCGAGCGACGCCACCCCACCTCTGGTCGGTCGGCAGCGGGTCCTTCGTGATCCGCTGCCGACCGACGAGAGCGGGTCGCCGCGCACCTATCGTGCGGGCCACGGGTGGAGGGAGACAGGCGGATGACGACGTTGTCGCTGCCGCAGCTGGGACTACCTCGGCTGCTGGGACCGGCGACCTGGCTGCGTGCGCTGCTGGCGTGGCGTATCGCCCACACGGTCGCCGTCACCGTCGGACTGTGGTGGGCGCTGACCAGCGAGGCGCTCGAGGGACCGGGGCGGATCGCGGCGATCGCGGCCGCCAGCATCGTGCTGCTGCTCGACCTCGGGGGGGTGGTGGGGCTCGCGCTGCGTCGTTCCTTCGGCCGCTCGCTGTCCCTGGCCGCGGACTACCTCACTTTCCTCGGCACGATCCTCGTCCTGTTCCAGCGCAACGACGTGTTCCGAGGCCTGGACGCGCTGGGCGAAACCTTCATCCGAGGGGTGCCCTTCGGGCTGATCGCGATCCTGGCCTGGGTCGTCACCGGGTGGGGAGAGCAGCAGGGCACGCTCGTGCAGCTGCGTCGCATCGCGCGCTACGCCGCCTGGGCCGCCGTAGGAGCGATGCTGCTGGCCGTCGGACTGCTGCCGGGGATCGCGACCTTCCTGGCACGTACCGCCGACCCCGAGGGCCTGATCCTGGTGGCCGTGGCAGCCGTCAGCGGTTACCTCGCGTGGCGCACCTTCCAGGGCGACATCGCCGAGGAGCTCGAGGTCACCAACCAGACGACGCGCCCCCTCGACGGCCTGCTGTTCGCCTCCCCCAACCTGCTCGGCTTCGCGGCCTTCTTCGCCGGCCCGTTGATCTTCAGCCTCTTCGTCTCGCTGACCGAGTGGGACGCCTTCGGGGATCCGGAGTTCGTCGGTCTCGGCAACTACGCGGAGATCCTGGCCCTCAACGTCGGGATCGTCGCCGCCGGCCAGGTGGCCAGTGACGCCCTCGCTCCCGGCTACTTCGAGTGGTTCAGCATCGGCAACGTGGTGGTCGGGGCCCAGGATGTCATGTTCTGGCGCTCGATCCGCAACATCTTCGTGTTCACGCTGTTCGCCCT
>PWEU01000311.1 GCA_003554005.1 Nitriliruptoraceae bacterium | reverse complement strand
TCGTCGTCGGTCGGGTCGTCGTCGGTCGGGTCGTCGTCGGGCCCGTCCTCGTCCACCTCGTCGTCGGTGTCCGGGGCCGGGTCCGGGTCGGGGGCGTCGGTGGGCTCGGCCTGCGGCTCGGCCTCCCCGTCCTGGTCGGTCGCCTCGAGCCCGGTGGGGCCAGCCGCGATGACCGGCGCCGTCGATCCGCGGCCGACCATCGCGATCGCCGTGGCCACGACCGCGACCGCGAGGACGGTCAGCAGCGCCGAGAGCGTGAGCGAACGCACCCGCATGGAGGGCCCCCCTGTGGTTGGCCCGAGCGCGAGCGGCCCGGGCGGACGGACCGCGGGAGGGTACGGGATGGCGTCCGGGGCCTGGCGGACCCGGCCCCTGGACGTCAGTGGAACCTGAGGAGCGGCAGGCGGGAGGGACGCGGCTGCCCGTCCTGGTCGCGCCCGTCGGGTCCGTAGCGCTCATGGGTATCGCGGTGGAGCCCAGCGCGGTTGAACCCGTAGCGGTCGTAGCCGTCAGGTCCGTACTCGACGGGCTCGTCGCGCTCGTGGTCGCGGGAGGTCTTCAGGCGCATCGCACCCTCGCTCGTTCGGGGGCGGCATCTTCCATCACGGTGGCCTCCGCGTCAACCATCCGGATCCGGTGTGCCGCTCGCGCTCAGGCGGACAGTGCGCGGTCGAGGTCGCGCTGCAGGTCGGCGGGGTCCTCGAGCCCGACCGAGACCCGGATCACCCCGTCACCCACGCCCATCTCGGCACGCACCTCGGGCCCGATGCGATGGTGGGTGGTGGTCGCCGGGTGGGTGGCCAGCGTCTTCGCGTCCCCGAGGTTGTTGGAGATGTCGACGACCTCGAGGGCGTCGAGGACCGCGAAGGCCCGCTGGGTGCCGCCTGGGACCCAGAAGGTCACGATGGAGCCGCCCCCGGACATCTGCTGCTGCGCCAACTCGTGCTGGGGATGGGACGCCAGCAGCGGGTAGCGCACGCCCTCGACCCTCGGGTGCGCTTCCAGCCACCTCGCCAGCTCGGACGCCGTGGCGGTCTGGTGCTCGACCCTGAGCCGCAGCGTCTCCAGGCTCTTGAGCACCACCCAGGCGTTGAAGGGGCTCATGGTCGGGCCGGTGTGCTGCATCAGCGGCTTGAGGTCCTCCTCCATGAAGCTGGCCGGCCCGAGGATCGCCCCGCCGAGGGTGCGGCCGTGGCCGTCGAGGTGCTTGGTCGTGGAGTAGACGACCAGGTCCGCGCCGAGCTCCAGCGGGGGCTGCAGGACGGGCGTGGCGAAGATGTTGTCGACGATGACCCTGGCACCCGCAGCGTGGGCGAGCTCGCTCACCGCGGCGATGTCGACCAGTTCCTGCATCGGGTTGGAGGGGGTCTCGAAGAACACCGCCCTGGCCGGCGTCGCCAGCGCGCGCTCCCACGCGTCGAGGTCGGTGCCGTCGACGAGGTCGGTGTGGATCCCCCAGCGGGGCAGGATCTGGTCCAGCCCCTGGAAGCAGGAGCCGAAGAGCGCCCGTGCGGCCACGACCCGGTCGCCTGCCCGCAGGGTGGCGGCGAGGGCGTTGAACACCGCCGACATGCCGCTGGCCGGGGCCCAGGCAGCCTCCGCACCCTCGAGCCGGCGGAGTCGCTCCTCGAGCATCGCCACCGTCGGGTTGCGCAGCCGGCTGTACATGTAGCGGTCCTGCTCGCCGGCGAAGGCGGCAGCGGCCTCCGCCGCCGAGCCGTACACGAACCCGGAGGTCAGGAACAGCGCCTCAGAGGTCTCCTCGAACCCGCTGCGGACCGTCCCGCCGCGCACCGCGAGGGGGTCGGGCCGCCAGTCGGACGACGGGTCGACGCCCGGGGCGGGGGCGTCGGACATCACGGTTCCTGACGGCGGTGGTGGTCGGTGACGGCAGCGTAACGGCCATCCGCGGACCGACCTCGCGTCAGCAGGTCAGGGGCGGGCGTAACCGACCGGGCTACGTGCCGACAGGGTCGCGGTGCGTACCGGGATGCCGGTGCGCGACGCCTCGACGATCGTGTCACCGCCGATGTACATCGCCACGTGGCTGATCGGTGAGTTGTAGAACACGAGGTCACCGGGTTGCAGCTGGGCTCGGGTGACCCGGCGCAGGCCGGCGAACTGCGCCCCCGAGGTGCGCGGGATCGTCACCCCGGCGGCGCGCCAGGCGTAGGAGGTCAGCCCCGAGCAGTCGAAGGCGTTCGGGCCGGTCGCGCCCCAGCGGTAGGGCTTGCCGACCTGGGCCAGCGCCGTCGACACCGCCACATCCGCCGACCGGCGGGTGGAGGGGGCCGGCGCCGGGGCGGGGTCGCTGCGGTTCGACGGGGAGTTGCTCGATGAGGTGTTCGACGAGGAGGTGTTCGACGAGGAGCTCGCCGCCGCGGCGGCCTGCTCCCGTTCACGCTGCCGCTGGGCCTGTGCCTGACGCTCGGCCTCACGGGCCTCACGGGCCGCGCGGCGCTCCTCGGCCTCACGGGCCGCGCGGCGCTCCTCCTCCAGCCGGCGGCGCTCCTCCTCGATGCGTTGCTGCTCGGTGGCGACGGCCTGGCGGGCGCCGACCACCGCGGCCTCGTCGGCTTCCACGCGCGTCTGCTGCTCGCTGACCTCCTGGCGCACCCCGGCCAGGGTCGCCTCGAGCTCGGCGAGCTCCTCGGCCCGTTCCTCGTAGAGCTGCTCCACCGCCAGCAGTTGCGCCTCGACCTCGTCGGTCAGCGCGGCGGCCTCGGCCTCCTGCGCGACCAGCCGCGCTTCCAGGGCGGCCGCACGGTCGGTGGCGGCGCCCAGGCGCTCGAGGTTGACCTGGTCGGCGCTGATGATCTGGCGCAGCGAGGTGGACCGGAACCCGATGTCGGCGGGGCCGCTCGCCCCGACGATGACCGCGAACTCGAGCGACGGGCCCATCTTGTGCAGTCGACGCGCGTGGTCGGCCACGGTGCCGTTCAGGACGGTGATCTCCGCGTTGAGCTCCGTGAGCTCCGCCAGGGTGGCCTCCAGGTCGGCCTGGACCTCCTCGAGCGCGACCACGGCTTCGTTGTAGCGCTCGACGGCCAGGCTGAGCTCGGCCTCGATCTCCTCCAACCGGGCCTGGGCCGTGGCCTGCTCGTCGCTGAGTCGGCTCTCCCGCGCGTCCAGCGCGCCGAGCTCCGAGCGACGCTCCGCCGCCTGCTCCTCCAGCTGCTCCAGCTCACGTTGGAGCTGCTGGAGCCGGCTGGTGTCCGGCTCCGCGCTCGCCATCGGTGCCAGCAGCGTCGCCGTCAGGGCGATCACCAGGAGGACGGGGATGCTGCGTCGCCTGCGGCTCACGTCACCTCGTTGTGCGGGTTGTGCGGCCCGGGCTGGGGCGGGCTCGGTCGGTGGGGGAAACTAGCGTGGAGATGGCGGGTCGTCCCAGCAGGCGTCGTGGTCGTGCGACTCAGGCACGCCGGTGAGCGCGGCCACCGTCCGCTGGACGCCGGGGTGTCCGACCCGACCCGTAAGCTGCGCTCATGGGACCTGTCGCACGCTTCCGGGAAGGCTTGGGGCTCGGTCCTCTGCGCTCCGAGTTCGACGGTGACGAGTCCCTGCAGGCCTGGGCGCACGCGAAGGTGCCCGGGGTCCGGGCACCGGCGGTGCTCGTGGGGACCGACCATCGCTGCCTGCTGCACATCGCGAGCCCCAGCGTGGCGGATACCCACACCCAGCTCGGGTCGCTGGTGCGCTTCGAGCTCGACCGGGCGACCCCGGAGACCGTCGGGGTCCGCCTCAACGGTGACGGCGAGGAGGTCGTGGCCGAGCTGTCGCTGACCACCCGTGCCCGCTCGCGCGCCGCCGGCCGCGTGTTGTCGGCGTTGGTCCGTCAGAACGTCGGCGCTCCGGCGACCTTCGACCCGAGCCAGACCTCGCCGCTGCCGCCGGTCCCAAGGGGCGTCAAGGACCACGCCCGACGGATCTGGGTCACCGTGGTCGGGGTGATGGTGCTGCTGGTCAGCCTGGCCTTCGCCTCACCCTTCGTGCCCGGGCCCGGGGCGCTGACCGGCGTTGCCGGCATCGCCATCCTGGCACGGGAGTACGAGGGGGCCCGTGATGTCCACGTGTGGGCGAACCGCCAGGCCGAACGCTTCATCAGCTGGGCCCGCACTGCCTGGTCTCGGCGGCGCCCTGAGGACAGCGCGGAGGCACCGGTGGACGATCAGCACGGCAGCTCCGACGACGGCTACGAGCGGGCAGGCTGACCCTGCCCGGTCAGAGCCGCGGCGGCGCCAGCACGTCCAGCCCGGCGCGTCGGAGCAGCTGCACCGTCGCCGCCAGGGGCAGCCCGATCACGTTGGTGTCGCTGCCGTCGAGATGGTCGACGAGCGCTGCGCCCGCGCCCTGTAGCGCATAGGCCCCGGCCTTATCATGTGGCTCCCCGGTCGCCAGGTACCAGGCCACCTCGTTGTCGGTGAGCGCGCGGAAGCGCACCCGGGTGGTCACGGTCGTGCGGTGCTGGCTCGGCCCGCGGTGGACCGCCAACGCCGTCAGCACCTGGTGGGTCCGACCCGACAACCGCCGGAGCATCCCGGCGGCCGCGGCGTCGTCGCGGGGTTTGCCGAGCGCCTCGTCGTCGACGACGACCATCGTGTCCGCCGCCAGGACCACCTCGTCGGCGGATGGGTGCCGCACGGCCCGGGCTTTGGCGTCGGCGAGGCGGATCACCAGCTCCAGGGGCGACTCACCAGCGAGCGGGGTCTCGTCGACGGCGGCGGCACGGATCTCGGGGTGGAGGCCGAGCCGGGCGAGCAGATCGGCTCGCCGCGGGCTCCCGGAGGCCAGCACCAGGTGCGGTTCAGCCACCGGAGACCACCGCGCCGTCGGGGGAGAGGCTCGCGCCGTGGGACCGGGTCTCCAGCCAGCCGGTCGGCAGGATCACCCGCTTGGGCCGGGTGGTGTGGCCCCGGGGCTGCCGCCGGAGGGACTCGTCGAAAGCGAGGCCGCGGTCGAGACCGGCCAGGAGGTGCTCGAGCTCCGCGAGGGTGCTCACCTGGTGCAGCGCCCGCCGCACCGGCTTGCCGACGGCGAAGCCCTGGAGGTACCACCCGGTGTGCTTGCGCAGCTCCCGGAGCCCGGTGTCGGCGCCGAGGTGGTCGACCAGCAGCCGGGCGTGCTCGCTGAGCAGGTCGGCGACCTCCCCGAGGCTCGGGGCCGGGGGGATGTCCTGCCCGTCGAAGGCGGCGGCGAGGTCCCGGAACAACCAGGGACGGCCCAGGCAGCCTCGGCCGACGACCACGCCGGCACAGCCGGTCTCGGCCTGCATGCGCAACGCGTCGGCAGCCTCCCAGATGTCGCCGTTGCCGAGCACGGGGATGGTCACGGTGTCGACGAGGCGGGCGATGTGCTCCCAGGCGGCCGGCGGGCCGTAGCGGTCCTCGGCGGTCCGGGCGTGGAGCGCGACGGCCGCGACGCCGAGGTCCTCGGCGATGCGGCCCGCCTCGAGGTAGGTCAGGGGCGCGGCGTCGATCCCGAGCCGGAGCTTGACCGTGACGGGCACGTCACCGGCGGCAGCCACCGCCATCGCGACGATGTCGGCGTAGAGGGCGGTGTGCCAGGGCAGAGCGGCCCCTCCACCGTGACGGGTCACCTTCGGTGCGGGGCAGCCGAAGTTCAGATCGATGTGGTCGACCGGGGCGCGGGTGCTCTCCGGCTCCGGCGCCACCAGCAGCCGGACCGCCGCGGCGGTGTCCGCGGGGGCGGTGCCGTAGAGCTGGATCGAGCGCGGCGTCTCGTCCGGCCCGAAGGCAGCCTTGAGCTGCGAACGGGCGTCCCCCTCCAGCAGCCCCCGAGCGCCGACCATCTCGGAGACGTACAGCCCGCCGCCGTGTCGCCGGCACAGCGAGCGGAACGCCACGTTGGTCACCCCGGCCATCGGAGCGAGCACCACCGGTGGCCACACCTGGAGCCGCCCGAGGGTCAGCCCGGGGTGCTGGGTCGGTGCAGCGGAGGTCAGCATGCCAGCGGACGCTACCGTCGATCGGGCATACCCCGTGGACGTCGAGGTGGCATCCTGAGCGGCGGCGAGTCGCAGGCGAGGGGTCCGGAGGCGATGTGTGACGCGGTTCGAGGTGGCGATCCCGCTCGTGACGGCGCTCGCGCTGGTGGCGCTGGCGCTCCGGTTCCGGGACCCGGCGCGCCGCACCCCGGTGGCCGCGGTCGTCGAGGTGGTGTCGGTGACCCTGGGCGCGGTGCTGCTGGTCGAGCTGGTGCTGGCAGGTGATGGCTGGGCTGAGGTGACCGCCATCTCGGGGCTGTTCCTGCTCTTCGGTGTCACCGTGGCCTCCGCGCTGTCGATGGGCCGGGTGATCGGTGCGGTCATGCTGACCCGGCGGTGCCGGCAGGTGCCCTTCGACGCGATCATCAGCTTCGGGGCCGTCTCCGTCGTCGCCGCGTTCCTGTCCGGGGTGATGCTGCTGGCCGCGGCTGGGGTCGCCGTGGTGATCCTCGTCGCCACGATCGCGGTGCTGCGGGCCGCGGCCCACCCGTGGCAGGTGCAGCCGATCGTGCACCGGTGGTCGTGGGGGCCGCACCGGGGGCGCGACCTGGGGTGGTGACCGTCGGCGCCCCTTCGATCGATCTCTCGGGCTCGGCCGCCAGCGCCCGGCCGCAACGGGAGCCGACACGGGCGGGCGGCGGGACCGGGTCCGGTCCCGCCGCCCGCGCAGCGTGGTCGTGACGCCCGTCGGCGTCCAGCGGCGGCTACCGCTGCGGCGTCGCCAACTGCTCCTTGACGTCGCGCATCCCCAGCCCGATCAGGATGAAGATCACCCCCATGCCGAAGGCCATCGCGGCGACACCGAAGGACAGCACGGACGTGAACAGCGAAGCCTGCAGGAAGGCGGCGTTCTGCGCCGTCCCGCGGCGCTCGTCGTCGCGGGGCAGCTCGGCGTAGGTCAGACCGCCGGTGATCTCACGGACGTTGCGGTCGATGGTCTCGGCCTGGCAGTACGCCGAGAACGGGCCGTTCACCTCGGTGTCCGGTAGGCAGACCGCGTCCTCGGGTGTGGTGATGTTCTGGTCGGACAGCGTGGTGCTGACCAGTATCCAGGTCCCGATGCTGCCGACTATCAGTAGCACCCCGAGCACGATGGCGCCGATGGATGCGAGCGTGCGGCTGTTCATGGTCTCTCCCTGGTCTCGTAGTGGACAGGCGACGACGCGTCGTCGTCGGTGCGGGTGCGATCGACCCGCTCTCGCGGGCTCTCGTCGAGGCCCCGTCGCCTCGGCGTGAGACCTTGTCCGAGACGCTAACGGTAAGCGTCCGGCCCATGGAGCCACATCTGACCCGACTCCGTGAGGCTTTGGTCATGGACGCAGACAGGCGTTCGGCACTATCGTCCCCACGGCCGCGAGCGAGGAGCCGAGGTGAGCGAGGCGGTCGGAAGCGTCGCGGCCTCGTGGTCGAGGTTGACGGCCGCGGTGGCCGATCAGGTCGTCGTCACCGCGGTCGAGGACGTCCACCGGGCGGTCAGCGACGGTGTCTACCGGTGGCTCGGCCCGCTCGGGCGGCCGGTGCAGCCCTACAGCGACGCCGTGACCGCGGGCGCTTACCAGGCCGTCCGGATGGGACTGCGAGGCGCGGGCGAGGTCGCCGCCGCCGTTTGCCAGCTCCCGCATCGTCGTGCCGCTGCGACCGCGAGCAGTGAGGTCACTCCGGTCGCGCAGGTTGCCCCGGCCGTGACGCCACCGCCGTCCCGCGCCGCGATCAAAGCGCGGGCCATCGCGCAGGGAGTGCTGTCACCGGAGCTGCTGTCGGCGGCACCGGCCTTCGAGGAGGAGCTGTCGCTGCGCTACCCCGGTCGGTCCGGGCCAGTTGCGCCGATGGAGCTGGCAGCGGCTGTGCCGAGGGCGGGCTCCCGGCTGGTGGTGTTCGTCCACGGCCTTGTCGACACCGAGCAGGTGTGGTTCTCGAGCGACGAGCGGACCGATGGGACCGCGTGCCTGCCGGTGGCCGTTGAGGCGTCCGGGGCGACCCCGCTGCTCGTGCGCTACGCCACCGGCCGCACCATCGAGCGCAACGGCCGCGACCTGGATGCCGCGTTGGAGGCAGTGGTCACGTCGTGGCCGGTCCCGGTGACCTCGCTCACGTTCGTCGGGCACTCCATGGGCGGGCTGCTGTTGCGGGTGGCCTGCGCGGCGGCGGTCGACCGCGGGGCCCGGTGGCTGGACCGGCTGGACGACCTCCTCTACCTCGGCACCCCCCATCTGGGGTCGTGGCTGGAGAAGGTCGCCAACGTCACGAGCTGGACGCTGCGGCAGACCTCACGGCAGGCCGCACCGTTCGGGTCGTTGCTGGACGTGCGGGCCCAGGGGATCAAGGACCTGCGGTTCGGGACGACCGAAGCGGCTGCGTGGCCGGAAGGTCGGGTGGACGGGCTGCTGACGGGGCGACCCGTCGATGCTCCGTGGCTGGTTGGGGCCCGACACCACCTCGTCGTCGGTCGGCTCCGCCCCGACCCCAGCCACCCGCTCAACGCGGTGCTCGGCGACGCGCTCGTGCGCTCGAGTTCCGCCACGGGTGCTGGCCGATGGCGCCGCATCGAGGGAGCAGCGCCCGCGCGGATCACCGCCGTGGGCGCGAGCCACGTTCGGCTGCCTCGGGATCCCGAGGTGGCCGCGGTGCTGGGCGACGTGCTGACCGACGGGCGTCGTGCGGGGTAACCAGCCGGCCGCTGACGG
>PWEU01000183.1 GCA_003554005.1 Nitriliruptoraceae bacterium | reverse complement strand
GTTGAGGGCGAACACCTCACCGTGCCCGGCTGCTTCGTCGTCGCGGGCCGAACCGGCGACAACGAACCCGCGGACCCGCCCATCGATCGCTGCGACCTGCAGGACATCCGCATCCCGCTGCAGGCGGGACAGCACCTCGACCCACCACGCGGCGCGGTCCCCGGCGCGCAACCCGTCCAGATACGCATCCGGCATCAACCCCCGATACGCCGCCTGCCACGCTGCGACATGCAGATCGCCGAGCGCTTCCACGTCGCCGAGACCTGGCGAGCGCACCTCCAACGACACCCCGACTCCCTTCGCTCACCCGAGGATGCCACACCCCGACGAGCCATCAACAAGACCCGTATGAGCTCCCCCCAAGCCGGTGATGATGGACGGCCTGGCTCACCTGGCCCGGTCGCGCACGACGTCTGCGGCATCCTGCACCGCGGCGACGCTGGTAGCGAAGTGCTACCGTCGAGGTATGGCCGTGAACATGCACATCCGAGATCTGGACGAGCCCACGCATCGGGAGCTGGTCCGGCGAGCGGACGCTGCCGGGATGAGCCTGCGTTCGTACGTGGTCGAGGTCCTGCACCGCCACGCTGCCCTCCCGACCCTGGAGGAGTGGCTCGACGAGGTGCGAGGAGACCCTCCACTGCCGAGCGACGGCCCGGACAGCGTCACCTTGGTCGAGGAGGGCCGGCGAGACATCGACGTCGCGTGAGCACGCAACTGTTCGTCGTCGACGCATCCGTCGTGGTCGAGGTGCTGCGTCGATCGCACCGTGGCGATGCGGTGGCAGCCAGGATGCGTGGGGCCACGCTCGCGGCACCGGCCCACCTCGATGCCGAGGTGCTGTCCGCTCTGGGTCGACTGGTGTGGGCCGGCGATGCAGAAGCTGCCAGTGCCACTCGGGCGCTCGACCGCCTGGTCCGGCTTCCCGTTGAGCGCCTGCCGATCGCGCCGCTGCTCCGTCGGGCGTGGGAGCTGAGGGACAACATCCCCCTGCGTGATGGGCTCTACATCGCGTGCGCCGAGACGCTCAGCGCAACGTTGCTGACCCTCGACGGGCGCTTGGCCCGGTCCGCGCCGGTGCCCGTGGAGCTCCCGTGACCTGTGCGGCGTGCACCGCAGCTCTGGCTGGCTGCCGTCACGCGAACCGCCCGCGACATGGGACGCGAAAGCCGTGGCTGCGTGCGGAGGGGCTCGGCTGTCGAAGCGCCCATAACGCGATGGCCTGGAGCGTCGGGCGAGGGGTACGCTGACTACCAATGAGCGAGATCGCGATGCGTGACCAGAGCCGGGCCGGGCACGTGCTCGGCGGTGCCCAGGTCACCGGCCTCGCTGATGAGGTCACCGTCCGCGACATCCTGCGCACCCGGATCCGGGCGGAGGTCGCGACCTACAACGCCGATCCGGGACCGGTGTTCCGCGGTCTCGTCCAGCCCGCGGACGGGGTCCGCCACAGCGACGGGTTCCGGATGCACCAGCCACGCCCGCTCGAGGCGGAGCTCCTCATCGCGGCTGCGGAGGAGGCGACCAGTTTCGGGCTGCTGCGGTTGCGCGTCGACGGTCGCCCGGTGGACCTCGACGAGATCATCACCCCGGCGGATCACGACGAGCTCGCCGCCATCCTGGAGCGCTCGATCGTCGCCAGCGCCTCCTGACCGGCAGGCACACGCACACCGTCAGGGTCACCGCTGCCATCGACCATCACCGATGGGTGGACGAGCGTGAACTCCACCGACAGGTCGTCGCCAGACCCAGCCGCGCTGCCGTCCTCGCCGCCGCGGCGGCAACTCACGCGAGCGATCTCGGGTTCCTCGCCATCCAGACTGGCGGTCATCAACTTCTCATCCCGATGATGTGCCGCAACGTCAGGATCTGCCCCGAGTCCTTGATCAGCGGCGTTCCCGTCGCTGCCCACAACGGGTCAGGGGACCACGGAGCAAGCGGCACTTCATCGCTGCTGCGTGACCAGTGACCGCGGGGTTCGGGCCTGGCGACGACCGGCGTAGCTGCCAGGGTGGGAGCGCGACTTCTTCCCAACGCGATCACATCGGGGCGCGCTGTCGTCAGCTGTCGGCGTCGCTCGAAGTAGACGGCGAGGTGGTGCATCGGCCGTGCCAGCACGCCGCGCTGGCACAGGGAGAGCAGGACGAGCACCCGACCTATCCGGCCGTTGCCGTCCGGGAAGGGGTGGATCGCCTCCACCCGAGGGGGGACCAACCTCGCGGTCTGCAGGGTGGACCCCGGCTGTCCCGATCCGGTTGTGGCTGCGTCGGAACTCGCCGGGCGTCATCGCTGCACGGTTGGAGCCGGCTGGTCCCCGTCAGCCGGTGGACAGCCGCAGTGGCGTCGGTCAGCCTCTTGACCGTCGTCGCCTCGTAGGCGAGCTCCCGTGTCACTGGGCCCGTGAAGAGCGCCTGGTCGCCGTCGAGCGGCATGCGAACGGTCCCCAAGCCGATCGGACGTGACGGCATCGAGGTCCGCTGATGCCGGCTGACGAACCGGAGGATGCTGTTTGGCGGTCGGGGTGACGTCGCTGCACGCCACCGTCCATCGTGTCCGACCAGACTGCTGCCAGCCGACACCGGGTCGTGGCTTTCGGTCGCCGGACCTGCCACAGTGGCGCCTCGTCGACGAGGATGCCTCGATGCAGATGCTTCCAGCGGTCCGCGATCCGGCCTGCACAGCATGCGCTGGGCCGGTCGTGGTCATGGCATGGACGCAACTGTCCCTCCTGCGGCATGCCGGCTACGGCGAGGCCCAGCGGACCCGGCTCGAGCGCTGCATCACCGCGGGGTGCGGATCCGTTCGGCTCGTCGCGGTGGACTCGGTCGATCCGCGGGCCGCCGCCAGCGCCTGACGGCAGAGCTCGCTGGGTGGCGGAGAAGGAGACCTCGCTGGCCAGCGTGCTCGAGGGGATGCTGCGGGCCCAGTTCGCACATCGGCGTCCTGACGAGATGCGCGCGACGAAGCCGTCATGCGCGACCCCTCGGGGGCGGCGCCGAAGTGGTGCCAACGCGGCCGACGGGCGGCCATGCACCGTGATGGTGATCGCCACACCTGCCTGGACGCGCGCGAGCAACTCGCGGGTTGAGTTGCGTAGCTGGCCTGGAGCAACCGTCGCCCCCGGGCTACGAGCGCAACGCCTCGTCCAGGGCCCCCCTCGGAGCGCGGGGAGTGCGCTGCGTGGCCGCTTGCCGTTCCCAGGCGTTGCATGCAGGATGACTGCATGGTCACCATCACGATCCGGGACGTGCCCGACGATGTGCTCGACGAGCTCGCGGCTCGCGCGCGACGGTCGGGTCGCTCACTCCAGCAGTATCTGCGGACGCAGCTCGTCGGGTTGGCCAGCCGGCCAGATCCAGAGGTCCTTGGCGCTCGGGCCCGCGAACGCACACAGCGCACGGCCAGTTCCCTCTCAGCGGAGCGGATCCTCGCCCACCGCGATCACGACCGACGGTGATGCTCGTCCCTGACGCGTCGGTGGTGACCGCAGCGCTCGTCGACGGGGATCCCGACGGAGAGTGGGCCACCGCGGCACTCAGCGATCACGTTCTCGCGGCGCCTCACCTGATGCCGATCGAAGCGGCCAACATCCTGCGTCGCGCCGCCCTTGAAGGTGACAGCACGGCCGATGCGGCATCGATGGCGCACGGCGACCTCCTCGACCTGCGTGTCGAGTTGTGGCCCTACGCGCCGCTGGCTGCGCGTGGCTGGGAGCTCAAAGAGGAGGTGACGATGTATGACGGTGCCCACGTCGCGCTGGCCGAACTCCTCGACGCTCCCCTGGCCACGCTCGATCGACGCCTCGCCGACGCGCCCGGCCCGCGCTGCCGGTTCACGTCACCGAGCTCACGCCACTGAGACCGCGGTGCCGGGCACGGCTGCAGCGGTGTGGTCGTAGCGCGTCTGTAGCCTGCGTCGATGAGCCCGCACACCTCACGGAAGACTGGCCCTGTGCCACCCGACTACGGCACGTTCGCTCACCTCGCTGCGGACAAGCGACATCGCTACCGCGAGGTGCTCGGGGTGTTCGCCGACGCCAAGGCGCGGTTCGTGCTGCACCTGCGCCCGAACGACGTCGTCGCCTCCATGCCCTCCCGCGCCGACGGTGAGGAGGTCGACGCGCTGCTGCGCCAACTGGTGAACTGGGGGAACCTCTCCGCCGACCCGGACACCGCCGAGGTGGCGACGGTGGAGGAGTTCTACCGCGCCCGCTTCCTCTACCGCCTGACGGCGGAGGGCGAGGCGACCGAACGCGCGCTGGAGGTCTTCGAGCAGGGGCTGCGGCGCTCCGGGGAGCTCCAGACCGCCGCGCTCGCCGACATCCGCGATCTGCTGCACGAGCTGCGCGACCACCTCGGCGCAGTCGGCCCAAGGCCACCGGGCGGCACTGCCCCGCACCACGACCTCGACGTGGGCAAGGTGCACCTCACCCTGCGCTCGCTGTGGGACCGGTTCGAGGAGCTGACCGACCGCGCGCAGACCTTCGTGGCCAGCCTGCAGCGCACGGTCGACCTGCACGCCATCGACGTCGACGCGCTGCTGGCCTACAAGGACGCCCTGCTCGACTACCTCGAGCGGTTCATCGGTGAGCTCGTGGTCGCGCAGGCGCACATCGCCGCGCTGCTGCGTGACCTGGAGGTCGCGGCCGTCGACCGGCTGCTCCAGGTCGCGGCCGATCGGGAGCTGACCGACGCCCTCGACCCCAGCGAGGACGACCGTGCCACCGCCCGGGCGAGCTGGCAGGCCCGCTGGACCGGGCTCGTCGGCTGGTTCCTGCCCGAGGGGGAGCGGCCCGCCCAGGCCGAGCTGCTGCGCGCCCGGGCCCGCGCCGCGATCCCCGCGTTGTTGCAGGCCATCGCCGAGGTCAACGAGCGGCGCCTGTCACGTTCCGACCGTGCCGGCGACCTGCGCACCCTGGCCCGCTGGTTCGCCACCTGCGACTCCGATGCAGAGGCGCACCGGTTGTGGCGCGCGGCGTTCGCCCTCTCACCGGCACGCCACCTCACCGTCGACCAGGACACGCTCACCGACCGTGACCAGTCGCCCGTCCCGGCTGCCACCAGCTGGCTCGACGCCCCGCCGGTCCGCATCAGCCCGCGGCTGCGGCGCACCGGTCGGACCACCCGGCGCGGACGGGTCAACGACGTCATCGACCGTACGCGGGAGAAGCAGCTCCTCGCGCGGCTCGCCGCCGAGGAGGCCGCCCAGCTCGCGGCCGCCCGCGCGCAGCTGTGCACCGACGGCTCCGTGCGCCTCAGCCAGCTCGGACACCTCGACCGCCAAGCCTTCGACCTGTTCCTCGACCTGCTGGCCGCCGTCCTCGCCGAGGCCGTCGACCGACGCTCGTCCGTGGTCGCCACCAGCGGGGACGGGGCCATCGAGATCGAGCTGATGCCTACCGACGACGATGCGTGGGCGCGCATCGACACCGCGGCCGGCGCGCTGACCGGGCCCGACCACTGGGTGCACATCCGTGAGACCGCCCGCGTGTGGGCCGCCTCATGAGCGCCGTCGACACGCCCATCTCCGAGCTGCGAGAGCAGCTCGAGGCCGCCGAGCGTCACGAGTTCCGGCTCGCGCTGCGGACCCTGCTGATGCGGCCACTGCTGCCTGCCAGCGACGATCGCTTCCCGGCCGTGCGCCGCCAGGCCACGGCGCTCAGGGAGTGGTTCATCCGGGAGACCGGCTGGGCCCTCCAGGTCGACCGCGCCCACGCCCGGTTGCGCAAGACCCCCTCCCGGCTGACCGACAGCACGCGCGGCGCGCGTGCCCGCCCGGCTGACCCGCTCTTCTCCCGCCGGCGGTACGTGCTGCTCTGTCTCGCGCTCGCCGCACTGGAGGGCGAGGAACGCCAGACCGCCCTGGGGCGGCTGGCGGAACGGATCGTCGGCAGCGTGGCCGCCGACGAACAGCTCGCCACCGCCGGCGTGCGCTTCACCCTGGAGACCCGCGATGAGCGCCGTGACCTCGTCGCGGTCGCCCGACTACTGCTCGCGTACAAGGTGCTGCGCCGGGTCGATGGGGACGAGGCGGCCTACGTCACCGGCGCCGGCGACGCGCTCTATGCCGTCGACCGGAGCGCGCTGGCCGCGATGCTGGTCACCCGCCGCCCGCCCACCACCGTCGACGCGCTCCACCTCGACGACCGCCTGGCGGCCATCACCCAGGAACCGGTGCCCGACACACCGGATGCCCGCAACCGTGCCATCCGCCAGCGGCTGACCCGCCGGCTACTCGACGACGCCGTGCTGGCCTACGACGAGCTCGACGACGCCGAGCTGGCCTACCTCACCTCCCAGCGGGCCCGCATCCTCGGCGCGATCACCGAGGCGACCGGGCTCGTGGCGGAGGTCCGCGCCGAGGGCATCGCGCTGCTGGACGACCGTGGCGATGTCACCGACCTACGGCTTCCCGAGGACGGCACCGACGGACACCTCACCCTGTTGCTGGCCGAGCACCTCGCCGGCGCGCTGCGAGCGCGCCCCGGTGTGCCGGTACCGCTCCAGGAGTTGGCAGCACACACGGCGATGCTCGCGCCTCGGCACGCCAGCCACTGGCGCAAGGACGCCAGCGACCCCGTGAACGCGCCGACGCTCACCGCCGATGCGGTGGGCCGGCTGGCGGCGCTGGACCTGGTGGTCCTGACCGACGCTGGCGTCGTACCCCGCCCGCCTATCGCCCGGTACGCGATCGACGAGCCCATCGTGCCATCGACCCTCCAGCTGTTCGGCCAGGACAGGCCGTGACCGACACCCACGTCGCCGCCACTCCACCCCCCGCGCCCGCCGCGGCCAGCGCCGAGCGTCCCCGCCTGCCCGCGCCGGGCCGCACCCGCTGGCAACCCCTGCGCGTGGGCCTGATCAACCTCTACCGCTTCGATGACGAGACCTTCGCCTTCGAGGACGGTCGGCTGCTGCTGCGCGGCAACAACGGCACCGGCAAGGCCCGTGTGCTCGCGCTGACCGTGCCGTTCCTCTTCGACGGCCAGATGGAACCTCACCGGGTCGAGCCCGACGGCGATGCCGCCAAGCGGATCGAGTGGAACCTGCTGCTCGGCAAGCACGACGACCGTCTCGGCTACGCCTGGCTGGAGCTCGGCCGCCGCAACGATCCGGGGGAGGCGGTGGATGACGGCGAGGTGGCGGACGACGACGCCGCGCCGGGGGAGCGCTTCGTCACCATCGGCTGCGGGATGCGCGCGACGGCCGGCAAGGGTGCACCGCGGCGGTGGTTCTTCGTCACCGACCAACGTGTCGGCGAGGACCTGTCGCTGATCGCCGATGCCGGGCACGCGCTCACCCGCGACCGGCTGATCGAGGCGATCGGTGACCGCGGGCAGGTGCTCGACACCGCCACCGACTACCGGCGCGTGCTCGACCGCACCCTGTTCGGCCTGGGCGAGCACCGCTACGAGGCGCTGGTCGACCTGCTCGTGCAGCTCAGGCGTCCCCAGCTGTCCCGGCAGCTGGACGAGTCCCTGCTGTCCGAGGCCCTGTCGGAAGCCCTCCCGCCCCTGCCACCCGCGGTGATCGCCGATGTCGCGGATGCGTTCCGTGCGCTGGATGACGACCGCGACCAGCTCGCGGGCTACCAGGCGGCACTGGCGGCCACCGAGACGTTCCTCACCGCCTACCGCGGGTACGGGCAGGTCGCTGCCCGTCGCCGCGCCAGCGGCGTCACCCGCGCCAACTCCCGCTACGAGCGGCTGCGAGGAGAGCTGCGCGACGCCGAACGTCAGCGGGACGAGGCTGACGTCGAGGTGGCGCGCCTCGAAGCCCGGCGCGACGAGCTGGCGGACGCGGAACGGGCCGCCGGGGTCGAGGTGCACACCCTCGAGGCGTCCCCGGAGATGGAGGCCGCCCGCGAGCTCGACGCCGCACGGGCGCGCGCCGCCGAGCTCTCGGCCGCCGCCGACGCCCGCACCGACGACCTCGCCCGCGCCGAGCGGGAGGCCACCTACCGCGGCGACGAGCTCGCCCGCGCGGACCGCCGCGCGGCTTCCTCCCGAGCAGAGGTCACGGCTGCGGTGGGCCTCGCGGACACCACCGCCTCGACGAGCGGCCTGACCAGCACGCACCAGCGGAGCCTGCTGCCACTGCCGCTGCCCGACGTGCGGGACGATCAGGCGCTCGCCGCCGCACGCCGCGATCTGGAGTCATCGCTGGCACGGACACGGCAGGCCGCCGAGCACCTCGTCGCCCTCGATGAGCAGGTGCGGGCGCTCACCGGGGAGCTGGCGACCGTGCGCGGCCGCCTCGATGAGCGCACCAGCGAGCTCGACCGTGCCCGCGACGACGCCGCAGCCGCCGAGACGGCGCTGGCACGGACGCGATCGGCGACCGCCGGCGCCTTCCACGCCTGGGCGAGTGGACTGGAGGTGCTCGCGCGTCTCGACGTGGCCTCGGTCCTCGAGGCCATCGAGACCTGGGACGGCGACGGCACCGGACCCGTCTCCGCGGCGGCTGACAGAGCGCTCGCCGAGATCCGCGAGCACGCGACCCGACGCCTCACCGACCTCGACGCGGAGCAGCGGACGATCACGGCGGCGCGGGAGGTGACGTCGGCGGAGCGCGACGAGGTGGCCGCCGGGGTGGCGCTGCCGCCGCCCTCCCCGCACACCCGCGACGCCGCCGCCCGGGCCGGACGGGCCGGGGCGCCGCTGTGGCGGCTGGTCGACCTCGCGCCCGG
>PWEU01000286.1 GCA_003554005.1 Nitriliruptoraceae bacterium | reverse complement strand
TCAAGCGCATCATCGGCTCGCACTTCGCCAACTACGCCGAGGCCTGGGAAGCGAACCGGCTGGTCGATCTCGGGATGCTGCAGCCGATCCTGACCGAGACCTTCCCCCTGGCCGACATCGGTGACGCCGCGCTGAAGATGCACCGCAACGAGCACACCGGCAAGCTCGGTGTCCTGGTCGGTGCCCGCGAGGAGGGGCTCGGGGTCCGCGACACCGAGCAGCGCGCCGGGCTCGAGGACCGCATCAAGCTGTTCCGCGCCCTGGCCTGAGCCCACTGCTCAGGGGTGGTCCGGGCGCGCTCGCCCGGGCCGCCTCAGCGGCGGGTCAGCAACTGCAGCACGTACCAGAACAGCAGGGCGATCGACGAGAACAGGTGGACGGCGGCGGCCGTCTCCGTGCCCAGGGGGTAGGAGCGGTAGACCTTCTGGGTGTCGTAGAGGATCGCGGCTCCGGCGAAGCCGATCATCGCGATCGAGAACCACACCCCGAGGCCAGTGCCGAACAGCACGGAGCCGACGATCAGCAGCAGGGCGAGCACCCCGCCCCACATCAGGAAGCCGCGCAGGAAGCTGAAGTCCTTGCTGGTGGGGATGGCGATGATCGACAGGGCGACGAACGCCACCCCCGAGAGCTGCGCCGCCAGCTCGATGGTCCCCGGCGGGCCCTGGACCTGCGCGAGCACCAGCGGCGTGGCGAACAGCAGCACGTTGGCGGCGACCACCGCGGCGTAGGCGGCGTACTGCCCCGCGGCTGAGCTGGTCCGGTACAGCATCGAGGTGGACATCCACGACACGATCATGAACCCACCCAGGATCAACAGCCAGCTCACGCCGAGGACGAACTCGGCGATCGCGTACGCGAGACCGGTGGCGAACAGCCACCAGGAGCCGAGGATGAAGGCGGCGATGCCGGCCAGCAGCCGGACGTACACCCGGGTCATGTAGGCCTGCCGGTCGGCGACCGGGGCCTCGGCGACGGGGACGGTGGGTGAGTAGGGTGCGGCCATGGGGTGGCTCCGTTCGTGCGGTGACGGGAAGGTAGCCCGCCGGCGAGCGACGCGGTCCAGCTCTGAGGCGTGCACTGTCCCCGTCGCGAGCGCTCTGGTAGCATGCCCCGACATCGCGCCCGTCGGGGCGCGTTCTCGTGCAACGACCTCCGTGCCGCGCCAGGGCGTCGAAGACGCTTCCTCGCCTGATCTGCCGCCGAGGTGCCGTCGCCCGTCCCGCCCCGACGTCGTCCCCGCTCCCGCGGTGCCAGCGCCGCCCGGAGGAAGCCATGAAGCCGGACATCCACCCCGAGTACCAGCTCGCCACCGTCAAGTGCTCCTGCGGGAACACCTTCGAGACCCGCGCCACGGTCGAGCGCATCAGCGTCGAGCTCTGCAACCAGTGCCACCCCTTCTACACCGGCAAGCAGAAGCTCGTCGACACCGGCGGTCGGGTCGACCGCTTCAAGCGCCGGATGGAGAAGGCGAAGAAGTAGGAAGGGCCGCTGGGTTCCTGCAACGCCGTCGGCGGTTCCTCGCCGGCGGCGTCGTGCTTCCCGGGCTGCTGCCGGGGACCTCGCGACCGATGAGGACAGCCAGCGGGCGCCCCGAGGGACAGGTATTGGACCAACGGACGTGGTGATCGTGAGCCTCGACTCCCTGGTGCGGGCAAGATGATGACAAGGGCTCGTCGCCACGGCCTCGTCGCCACGGCTACGTGAGACCGGCGGCGGCCCGGCTCGCCCGACCGTCCACGATCCGAGGCACGCCGTGTTCCGATCGCTGCGTCCCGCACTGCCGGCCCTGCTCGCCGGGGTGCTCCTCACCGCCTGCGGGCTGGTCGACACCCCGGAACCCGAGGAGGTGGAGGAGTTCCCGATCGAACCGACCCCCGGAGACGACCCCTTCGTGGACGAGACCGACCCGGAGGGCGCCGAGCCGCTGGACGAGCCCGACGTCTTCGACGGTGAGGACCTGTCCGACGCCACGATGACGACCCGCTCCTCGCCCCTCGGTGAGCACCTGGTCGACGGCGACGGGCGCACGCTGTACGTCTTCACCCTCGACCTCCCGGGCGAACGGACCTGCACCGACGAGTGCCTGCGGACCTGGCCCGTGTTCTCGACCGACGGTGTTCCCAGCGTCGATGGCGAGGTCAGGGAGGACCTCGTCGGCACGATCGCCGGCGATGACGGCGGCGATCAGGTCACCTACAACGACCAGCCGCTGTACTACCACGTCGGCGACGAGGCCGTCGGTGACCTGACCGGGCAGGGTGCGGCAGGGGAGGGGTTCATCGTCGCCCCAGGGGGCGCTCCGATCGTAGAAGACGACCAGGGCTGAGCGTCAACCGCCAGGATCGGCATCCTCGTCGTAGATGGCGTCGACGGCGTCGGAGAAGTGCTCGAGGATCGTCGCGCGACGGGGCTTGCGGGTCGGGGTGAGCTCGTCCTCCTCGATGCGGAAGGTGCGTTCGAGGATCCGGAACTCACGGATCGACTCGGCCTTCGACACCTGCTGGTTCGCCTTCTCGACGGCCTGTGCGATCTCGTCCCGTACCCGCTCGTGCTCGTGTAGCTCCTCGGCCGGGGGCCCGTGGTCGCGGGCGAAGCTCTCCACGCGCTCCGGGTCGAGGGTGATCAGCGCGGCGATGAAGGGCTGCCGGTCCCCGATGACGAGCGGCTCGGCGATGAGCGGGTGAGCCCGGAGCTCTTCCTCCAGGGGTTCGGGGGCGACGTTCTTGCCGCCGGCGGTCACGATGACCTCCTTGAGGCGGCCGGTGATGCGCAGGTAGCCGTCGGCGTCCAGTTCGCCGAGGTCACCGGTGTGGAGCCAGCCCTCCTCGTCGAGGGCCTCTGCGGTGGCGTCCGGGTCACGGTGGTAGCCCTGGAAGACGTTGGGCCCGCGCACCAGCACCTCACCCCGGTCGTCGACGCCGATCTCGACGCCCGGCAGTGGCCGGCCCACCGTGCCCACACGGGTGTCTTCGGGTCGGTCGATCGTGGCCGGCGCGCTCGTCTCGGTCAGGCCGTAGCCCTGGACCAGTGTCAGCCCCGTCGCGCCGAGGAAGTGCACCAGTTCGTCGCTGATGGGCCCACCACCGGACAGTGCGTACCGGACCTGGCCACCGAGCGAGTTCCGCACCCGCCGGTAGACGAGCGGGTCGGCGAGGTGGGCCTTGAGCCGGGTCACCGGTCCGGGCTCCTCGGTCGCGAGTTCGAGCGCGACGTCCTCGGCCAGTTCGAAGACCCTTCCGGCGAGGCGGCCCGACGCCTGCTCGCTGGCGGTCTCGTGGATCTTCTCGAACCCCCGGGGCACTCCGAGCAGGAAGCGGGGCTGCACCGCCTGCAGATCGTCGGGGAGGTGCTCGCGGGAACGTGCGTAGCCGAGCAGGGCGCCTTGCTCGAGGCAGGCGAACTGGATGATCCGCGCGAACACGTGGGCCAGGGGCAGGAAGAGCAGGGTGGAGGGTCGCTCGCCTCCGAAAGCCGCCTCCACCGCGGCCAGGGACTGGCGGGTCGTCCAGACCAGGTTGTGGTGGGTCAGGACGCAGCCCTTCGGTCGGCCCGTCGTGCCAGAGGTGTGCACGATGGAGGCGACCGCGTCGCCGGAGAGCTCATCCAGGCGTCGCTCCAGCTCGGCCAGGGCATCGTCATCGCCCCGCGCCGCCAGCTCGTCCAGCGCACCCTCGTCGAGGACCAGCAGCTCCTCCGGTCGGCCCCCCTCGTCCCGGGCCGCCGCGATCCGCTCCGCCAGCTCGTTCGAGCCGGCCAGCACCAGTCGGGCCTCGGTGTTGCCGAGCACCCAGGCGCAGCGCTGCGGGGAGTCGGTCTCGTACATCGGCACGGTGACACCGGCCGCAGCCAGGACCGCGAGGTCGGCGATGGTCCACTCAGCACGGGTCGGGCTCATGATGCCGACCGGGTCGCCCGGTCGGAGACCGGAGCCGATCAGGCCGGCCGCCACCGCCCTGACCCTGGCCGCGAGCTCGGACCAGCTCATGGCGACCCAGCGGTCGCCGTCGTGGAAGCGGAGCACCTCGGATCCGTCCTCGCTGCGCTGCCACAGCGAGGTGGTGAGGTGCTCGTGGGCGTCGACCGGTTCCGGGGTCGGGCCTGCCACCCGCTGCATCTGCGTCCTCGTCTGATGGGGAGCGGTTGTCGAGGACCCTAGGCACCGGATCCGGCGTCTCAGCGCCCGAAGGTCGGTGGTAAGGCAGTGACCGTTCGACGGTGGCGGCGGTCGTGCCGCGTGCGCACCGTGGCTGCCTCGGAGGCACTCAGGTACCCGAGGCGAGCACCAGCGACGAGTGGAGTTGCCGTGGCCGAACAACCGGACCCTGCGCACCAGCGACCCGCCGGCGTGGACGACGCCACCGTCGACGCGGTCGGCAAGATCGGGGAGGCCTTCGAGCTGCTGGAACGCGCGCGCGGCGCGCTGTACGAGTTCCACCAGCGCATCGGCTGGGTCGACGACACCCTCGGTGAGGGTCTGGAGCAACTCCGCGCGGCTGGCCACGAGGAGCTGGCCGACGAGCTGTCGGCGACCTGGCTCGGCCGCAACGTCCTGCCCGGGATGTGGACCTTCGAGGTGGGCGAAGCCTTCGACCGCACCTACTACTCGGTCGCGGTCGAGAAGGAGCGTGAGGTGCGTGAGGCCCTGATGGAGGGCCGTCGGCACGTGCAGGAGGCCGAGCGCAAGGCGCGCCGGCGCAGCAACGGCCCGCAGGACGACGTGAGCTGAGTCCTCCCGCTCGCCAGGCGCCGGTCAGCTGGCGCGGTCGGAGCCGGTCCGCCGTGGGGCGAACATCGCCGCGGCCACCGCCAGCACGACCACGATCCCGAGCACGATCGCGGTCAGTGGCGGTCCCGATGCGGCATCCGGCACCTCCGCGGCGGCGTTGGAGGGCTCGTCGACCCCCGGGGTCTCGGCGACGGCTGCCTCGATCTCCTGTCCGATGGCTTCGTTGAAGCCCACCCACACCTGGTCGTCGAGGATCGCCGTCGGCACGCCCTGCGCCCGCTCGCCCCTGGCCTCCATCTCCCGCTCCCAGATTTCGGCGTGCCCCTGGTCGCTGACGTCGTAGCGGGCCCCCACCAGCCCCGGGTACTCCGCCTCGAGCTCGTCGAGGAAGGGCTGCATGGCGCGACAGAAGGGGCAGGTCTCGGTCCCGAAGTACATCAGCGTGGGGGGATCGTCCGCCGCGGCCGGCAACGTCAGCAGCAGGACGGACGCGAGCATCGTGACGACCGCAGCGAGCAGGCGCCGATGGGGGCGCATGGCTGTGGGGTGCTGGTCCACGCTGCGACCTTCAGAGCTGGCACGGAACCGGACGGGACGCCACGACGGTACCGACCCCACCGTCGACCGGGGCCCGCCCCGACCATGGCGAACCAGGCCGCAGCGCCGTTCGACGTCCCGAGCGAGCCTCGGCCGTGCGGCGCGGTGTCGACGGCCCACGGCAGGTGGCCGCAACGGCGTGGCACGGATCGCGGCGAGCTGCACGCCGGCCGTCCGGGTTCGCCGAGCAGGGACGCAGCCGAGTAGGCTCCGGACCGCTCAGGTGGGTCAACGGCGCCCCGCACGTGAGCTGCGCAACACGCGGTTCTCCGTCGACCTCAGGGGCGTCCATGTCCGTGCCAGCTCTGCCCGCGTCCGCGCACCAGACCGCTCCCCCCTCGGGACTGTACGACCCGCGCTTCGAACACGACGCGTGCGGGGTCGCCTTCGTCGTCGACCTCGAGGGACGCGCCAGCCACGGGATGGTGGTCAAGGGGCTGTCCGCGCTGCGCAACCTCGATCACCGTGGCGCGACCGGGGCGGAGGACAACGTCGGCGACGGCGCCGGGATCCTGCTGCAGGTCCCGGACGCCTTCTTCCGGGCGGGGTGCGACTTCGAGCTGCCGCCCGCCGGGACCTACGCCGTCGGCCTGGCCTTCCTGCCCCGCGAGCCGGCCGCTGCCGCCCGCGCCGCCACCGCGATCGAGCGGATCGTCGTCGAGGAGGACCTGCGCGTCGTCGGGTGGCGGGACACCCCGGTGGACAACCTGGCGATCGGCTCGATGGCCCGCGATGTCGAGCCGACCTTCCGGCACCTGTTCATCGCCGCTGCCACGGGCCAGCCGCCCCTGTCGGGTCTCGAACTCGAACGTCGCGCCTTCATCGTGCGCAAGCGCATCGAGCACGAGGTCGGCCGCAGCCACGGTTCCAGTGCGGCCGATACCGGCCTCGACGTCTACTTCCCCAGCCTGTCGGGCCGCACGCTGGTGTACAAGGGGATGCTGACGAGCCTGCAGCTCGGCGACTTCTTCCTCGATCTCGGCGACGAGCGGCTGACGAGCGCGCTGGCGCTGGTGCACTCGCGCTTCTCGACCAACACCTTCCCATCGTGGCCGCTGGCGCACCCCTACCGGGTCGTCGCCCACAACGGCGAGATCAACACCGTGATGGGCAACCGCAACTGGATGCGGGCACGCGAGGGGATGTTCGCCAGCGGACTCTTCGGCGAGCGGCTGTCCCGAGCGTTGCCGATCATGACCGACGATGCCAGCGACACGGCCAGCTTCGATGAGTGCCTGGAACTCCTCCACCTCGGTGGGCGGAGCCTGCCCCACGCCGTGTTGATGATGATCCCCGAGGCGTGGGAGAACCACGCCTCCATGGCCGATGAGCGACGCGACTTCTATGCCTTCCACGCGGCCCTGATGGAGCCGTGGGACGGCCCGGCCTCGATCGCCTTCACCGACGGCACGGTGATCGGTGCGGTCCTCGACCGCAACGGGCTGCGGCCGTCGAGGTACTGGGTCACCGAGGACGGCCTGGTGGTGATGGCCAGTGAGGTCGGCGTGCTCGACATCGACCCGGCGACGGTCGTCACCAGGGGCCGCCTGCAGCCCGGCCGGATGTTCCTGGTCGACACCGAGCAGGGCCGCATCGTGGCCGACGAGGAGTTGAAGGCCGAGCTCGCCGCGGCCGAGCCCTACGGCCGATGGCTCGAGGACGGGCTGCTCCACCTCGACGATCTCCCCGATCGCGCACTGCTGACCCCTCGGCACGCCTCGGTCGTCCGACGCCAGCGGACCTTCGGCTACACCACCGAGGAGCTGAAGATCATCCTCGCTCCCATGGCGCGCATCGGCGCTGAGCCGATCGGTTCGATGGGCACCGACACCCCGATCGCGGTGCTCTCCGAGCGCCCGCGGCTGCTGTTCGACTACTTCGCCCAGCTCTTCGCCCAGGTGACCAACCCCCCGCTGGACGCGATCCGCGAGGAGCTGGTCACCGCGATGGCGGGCACGATCGGCCCGGAGGGCAACCTGCTCGCCCCGGGGCCGGGGTCCTGCCGGCAGATCGTGCTCCCCCGGCCGATCCTCTCCAACGAGGAGCTGGCCAAGATCCTGTACGTGAACGAGGACGGCGATGCGCCCGGCTTTCAGCCGTTCGCGATCGACGGGCTCTACCCCGTCGCCGAGGGTGCCGAGGGCCTCGAACGGGCGCTGGACGAGGTGCATGCGGCCGTCAGTGCCGCCATCGCCGACGGCGCGAAGATCATCGTGCTCTCCGACCGCTACTCCAACGCCGAGCTCGCCCCGATCCCCTCGCTGCTGCTCACCGGCGCCGTCCACCACCACCTCATCCGGGAACGGACCCGGACCCAGGTCGGTCTCGTCGTGGAGTCCGGCGACGCCCGCGAGGTCCACCACATGGCGCTGCTGATCGGGTTCGGAGCGGCGGCCATCAATCCCTACATGGCGTTCGAGACGATCGACGACCTCGTCGACCAGGGCATGCTCGCCGGGCTCACGCGGGAGGAAGCACGCCGCAACTACCGCACGGCCTGCGCCAAGGGCGTGATCAAGATCATGTCCAAGATGGGCATCTCGACGGTGGCCTCCTACACCGGCGCGCAGGTCTTCGAGGCGATCGGTCTCGCACCGGACCTCGTGGACCGCTACTTCACCGGCACCACCACCAAGCTCGGCGGCATCGGGCTCGAGGCGATCGCGCGCGAGGTCGCCGAGCGGCACCGCTTCGCCCACCTCGACCGCCCGGAGGAGGCCGCGCACCGCGACCTGTGGGCCGGCGGCGAGTACCAGTGGCGTCGCGAGGGCGAGCACCACCTGTTCAACCCGGAGACGGTGTTCAAGCTCCAGCACGGCACGCGCAGCAAGCAGTACGAGATCTTCAAGGAGTACACCTCGCTGGTGGACGACCAGTCCGAGCGGCTGATGACCCTGCGCGGGATGTTCCGGTTCGCGACCGATCAGCGGCCACCGGTCCCGATCGAGGAGGTCGAGCCGACCAGCGAGATCGTGCGCCGCTTCTCGACCGGGGCGATGTCCTACGGCTCGATCTCCGCAGAGGCGCACGAGACCTTGGCGATCGCCATGAACCGCCTCGGCGCCAAGTCCAACACCGGCGAGGGGGGCGAGGACGCCGAGCGGTACGTCCCCGATGGCAACGGGGACCTTCGCCGCTCTGCCATCAAGCAGGTCGCCTCCGGCCGCTTCGGGGTCACCTCGGAGTACCTGACCAACGCCGACGACATCCAGATCAAGATGGCCCAGGGCGCCAAGCCCGGCGAGGGTGGACAACTCCCCGGGCAGAAGGTCTGGCCGTGGATCGCCAAGACCCGCTACTCCACCCCGGGGGTGGGGCTGATCAGCCCGCCGCCCCACCACGACATCTACTCGATCGAGGATCTCAAGCAGCTGATCCACGACCTGAAGAACGC
>PWEU01000010.1 GCA_003554005.1 Nitriliruptoraceae bacterium | reverse complement strand
CCGGTTCTGCGGACTCATGAAACCTCCTGCGATAGTTGCCGCGTCTACTCCTTCGGGCTGGTAGTCGGAGTCAGGACGAACGAGGTTCTCCTCGAAGCCAAGCTCACTCCGCTGAACCCACCGAGCCCACCGATCGGTGTACTGGCCGTCCCCAGAAGCGTCAATGGCTCGGGCAGGAGTGTCCCCGACCGAGTTACGAGCATTCTCCGCGAGCTCTCGCTGCTACCGCTACGCGCGCGAGACCGTGATGATGTGCGCTCGACCGGAAGCTCGCTGCCACCCATAACGAACGGCGGTTGCGCCTATGTGGGTCAATTGACCGCGAGTGGCTCGTGGCTGCGGTTCCGTGACGTAGGCGGCGGTCGCTCGTGGTCTGACGCTCGGAGAGCGTTGCGGCCTCTCCCGTGCAGGGTTTGGTCGTCGGTGCACGGGACTGGGTTTCTGTCTACCGTGTGGCCGTTCGTGGAAGCTGTTGGGGAGCGAACGATGACGCTGGCTTCGTGGGATCTTGGCCGGTGGACGGTCAGTTGCCGCGTGTCCGGTCAGGGGGCGCCGGTGGTGTTACTGCATTCGGGCCCAGGAAGTGCGGCTGATTGGCGGGGGGTGTTCGAGCGGTTCGCTGCTGGCTACCGGTTGGTGGCGGTCAACGGGTTCGGGCAAGGCCAGACCTCCGATTGGCCCGCTGGCGAGGTGCAGGTCGATCAGTACGTCGGCATGGTGTCTAGGCTCATCGGGGAGCTCGGCGAGCCGGTGCATCTGGTGGGGCACTCGTACGGCGGCGCGGTGGCTCTTCGGATGGTGTCGACCTCGCCGAAGTTGGTGCGTTCGCTGGCGGTTGTTGAACCGCAGGCGTATCCGTTGCTGACGGACAACGACCCGCAGCTGTTCGCCGAGGTGACCGAGGTGGCGGACGCGTTCGCCTCTGCGGTGGATGAGGGTCGAGTCGAGGATGCGTGGCGCGGGTTCATCGACCACTACAACGGCTCGGGCAGCTGGGGCGCGCTGCCCGAACCCGTCCAGCAGAGGATGCTGAAGATCAGCGATGTGGCGGTGAGGTCGTGGATGGCGTTGTTCACCAATCCGATTACGACTGGTGGCCTGTCACAGATCGGTGTCCCGACGCTGGTGGTCCAGGGTGGGCAGACCACGAGACCGGAACGACGGCTGTGTGAGATCATTACCGACCGGGTCCCCGGAGCGCGACAGGTCGTGGTCGAGGGGGCAGGCCACATGGTGCCGCTGACTCACCCCGCTGCCACCGCCGAAGCGTTGGAAACCCACCTGCGCTCCCTCAGCGCCGACCCGGCGCCATCCGAGAGGGGCTGACATGGTCGCGACGTTGACGATCGACCGCCGCTTCCGTGGGCCGCGCCGTTCCGGTAACGGTGGGGTGTCCGCGGGGCTGGCTGCCGGGTTGTTCGACGGGCCTGCCACGGTACGTCTGCGCCGTCCGCCGCCGTTGGGCCGACCACTGACGGTGCGCCGCGAGCCGGCAGGCGTCCAGATCACAGATGGCGACCAGCTGGTGTTGCACGCTCTTCCGGCCAGCGAGGGCGTTGAGGTGACGGTTGACCACGAGCTGCTGCAGCGCACGTTCGATCGAGGGACGACCCCCGTTCCGGAGGGCCACGCCGCGCCTGAGTGCTTCGTCTGCGGACCGCGCGACGATGGGCTCGGGATCTGTCCGACGGTCCTGGATGGAACGGACCTGTGGGCGACCGTGTGGATCCCGGGAAGGTCGGTGTCCTCCGACGGGCACCAGGGCGACCCGCATGTGGTGTGGGGCGCGCTGGACTGCCCGGCAGGCTTCGCTGTAGTCCGTGCCGGCCGTGCACCGTTGACACACTTCCCGGCCCTCACTGAATTGACCGTCACACTTGATCATCCCGTCCGGGTCGGTGAACCCGTTGCCGTGTGGGGCTGGGCCAGCGGTCAGGAGGACGACCACGTCGACGGTGCTACCGCGATCATCGATGCCGATGGCGGTGTCTGCGCCACGGGCTACGCCCGTCACGCTCTACTGCCAGTCGACTTCGCCCACCGCTAACCGACAGCGAGGGGACCAACCGGCCCGCGAACCCGCCTACTCGGTCAGTACTCAACCTCCCTTTCGATGGGTGCCATGGGTGGCTCGAGGACCCAACGTCTTCGCCCACGATCGCGGCTTCGGGCACCGGCGGCCCTCGGCACAACGCCCGGAGTTGCTCGGTCGTGCTTCGGGGGCGGGTGCCTGGTCTCGAAACCCGGCTGTCTAGAGACTGTCGAGCGGGCGTGCGCGCCACACGGTCGCTGCGGCCGGGTCGCCGCTTGCGGCCGGTTCGGTGCGCAGATGGTGGAACCCTTCACGCTCATAGAACGCAGCGGCCCGCTCGTTGCCGGCAAAGTGCTCGAGCACGACACGCGAGGCTGGTCGAGGGATCTCGGCGATCGCCGCATGAAGAAGTCGACGTCCGGTGCCCTCGCCACGCCGTTCCGGATCGATGTAGAGCTTCCAGACCACCGGCTCGCCCTCGAGCGACCCGAGCTCTGCGACTCCCACGAGCTCGTCATCCTCCGCGATCAGCAACGCACCGGTTTGCCATGCTGAGTGCAGTTGCTCGTATGTCCACCACACATCGACCTGCTCCAGGGCGGCGTCACGACCGATGATCGGTTCGTAGTGGGCCGGCACCACGGCCGCGCCGAACGCGGCGATCGCAGCAAGATCACGCTCATCTGCGAGCCGGATCGAAACTTCGGTTGCCATCACATCCCCCGGTCGAGGGGCCAACTCTACGCCGGTAGGAGCATCACGGTCGGCTGCGGGGAGAACAGGAAGCGATCGTCGGGGCGTTGCGCCTACCGGGTCCAACTCGCACCGGTTTGCAACGCCCGGATGCGCCAGGGTGGTGCGACGGTTGTGCCCGGGCGGAGTGGACCGAAGTCGACGACGAACGTGCCGCAATCGCCCTACCGGTGGATCGGTCCGAGCACGAGGGTCGGCGAGTCGCGCTGGCCATACCAGAGCGACACTTCGGCATCCCGAACCTCTACACCTGGCAACGGCAGGTCCCTCGCGCTGCCGGGCCACGGCTCGCCGGTGAACTCGGCGACGAAGTCCTGTGCGGTGTCCAAGACCGACAGGCAGACTCTGGCGACAAGCTCACGCTCATCGCCAGGCTGCTCGAGCAGAGGCTGAACGCCCGCGACCACCCAGGCGTGCGGCACATCGGGTTGGAAGAACGCGATGCCCCCGTCGTCCACCTCGAGCTTGGCGTGAAAGCCAGCTGGCAGCGCGGGCTCCAACGCGACGATGAGTGCTTCAGCCAGCTGGTGCCACGGTGTCGTCACCACAGAAACCGCCTCTGGGCAAGAGTCGTTCCAGTCGCGGCGACGGTAGATGACGCCACCACGCGGCTGCCGGTAACCAACGCCCGCTATCGCTACCCGCTCGGCAGCCGTGATTTCGATCGCGGCTCATCTACGGCCTTGCGCGCAATACCGCTTCGCCGTCCGCGTCACCTCCGGGCAGGCCAACGAGTGTTTGTCGGCACCGACCCCCCTGAGACCGCAGGCTGAGAACCGCATTGTGGTGCGTGCCTTGGCGACACATGCGGGAAGGTCGAATCTGCGGGCTCCTCTCGGCGTGAGGATGCGCAGCATGACAGGTCCGATGCGCATAGGAGCTAGGCGGTGAGGCGGGTGTTGTGGTGCCCCGCCTCGAGGTCGTCGTTGAGATCCGATCTGTGATGACGGAAGTCTAGGTTGCGTCGTCCGCTACGCGTTGACCAGTGGCGCGCAGGTGACGCCGAAGCGTTCAGCGATCGTGTCCAGCGTCCGCTTGTGATGCTCACGGTCCCGTTCGTGGGTGCGCATGAATCTGCCCGCAGCCATCAGCCGGCGAGGAAGCGGATACCAGCGGTCGAGGTCCAGCCCGAACTCGGAGAGGATCTTCATGAATGCCCTAGACGACAGCGACTCCGCCATCATGCTGAGGTTGTACATGTGCAGTGACAGGAGCGTCGAGCCCAAGGCGTATTCGGGTGCGTTCCTGCGAAGCTCCTCGGCGTCCAGCGCGTAGAGCGGTATCTGGGTGAGCTTGCCGAGGAACAGCAGGTGGGTGAGGAGGTATGCGGCCGGCCCCCCCATGGGGAGCGGGAACGTTACGGAGCGGTTCTGGATCGATAGGACCCCGCCGCTGCTGGAGGTGTATGGCTCGTAGGGGTACTCGCCACGAAGGAGGGATCCGGTGCAGTTGACGACCCAACTGCCCGGCTCGAACCGCATCGTCGCCTCGGACTTGAGGATCACCTCGGAGCTGCCGTTGCGGTCGACGACGTCGACGAGGTAGTCCATCACGACCTTGTTCAGCCCGTCGGCGATGGTCTGGTTCTCGCGCTCCGAGATGATCGCTGCGAAGAAGTTCCCGGTTTCCGGTGTCAGCCAGGTCCCATGGTTGCGGCGGTACCAGTTCGCGACCTCATCTTCGTTGGTGCCGTCGAACCTCCTTGCCCACTCGGCGAAAACCAAACTGGGGGGCTCGCCCGTCCGCCATCGCCGCAGACCCAACGGGAAGGCCCGGTCACGGGACGTGAAGAACGTTCCTGGCCCCGCGATCAGGTTGACCTCCCTGCCGGGCTGCTCCGTGATCAACGCGTGGGCCGTGTCCATGCCGGTCTTGCCACCGCCGACGATCAACACTGGCGCATCACTCGCCCGCATCTCTGATCGCCACACGTCGACGTCATCGGGCGAGATCGAGCGTGCGCGTTCACTCGACAGCTTGAGCGCTTCGGTCGTTTCGATGCGCTGCCCGTACGCCTTGATCAAGCGATCAGCCTCGATGGTGGTCTCGTGACCTTCTTCGGAATGGCAGGTGATACGCACCGTCCCGTCTACCTCCTCGGCATGCTCGAACTCGTAGCCGAACAGCTCGGTGACTCGGACTCGTTGCTTGATCCCCTCCAGGCAGTGCTGCAGATGCTCGATGACCTCGGCCTTGTCGGCCAGATGCCCGCGTTCCTTGCCGAGGTTCCACGTGATGTTCCCGGCGGTGAAGAACTCGTGCGGTTGGTGGAGCCGTACGTAGTCGTAGGTGTCCAACCACATGCCGCCCGCGCGATCCCGGCGGTCAACCAGGACGATCCGCTCATCCTCGCGCAGATAGCGACTGGCGACGAACAGCGCGTTGAGGCCGGCGATACCGGCTCCGACGACACACGTGTTGTACCTCTGCCTGTTGGCCATGGAAGTTCTCCCGGTTGGCTTCCAACCCGTCAAGGATGCGACAGCAGGCGTTCCCAAAGCGTTCCCGCGTTCCATCCAGGCCGCCGTTGACCTCAAGCACAACGTGGACAGCGGCACTGCTTGGCGCGGCGTGACCACCGCCCCTCGCCTGTAGGGTGCGCCTTCGGGAGCCTCCATACGAGAGTCGGATGCTGACCATCACCCTGTTGGGGGAACAAAGGGTTGCGGCGGACCGCGACGTCCTGACGGTCGTGCACTCGCCACGAACCCTCGGGTTGTTGGCGCACCTCGTGCTCCATCCAGGGGCTCCCCAGCTCCGCAGCCACCTTGCGGGCCTGTTCTGGCCGGACACGACCGACGCCCAGGCACGCACGAACCTGCGTCGCGAACTACCCCGTCTACGCCACGCGTTGCCGGACGCCGACGCCTTCCTGGACGTCGGTGCCACCACGCTGCGATGGCGCGAGGACGCCGAAGCGGAGGTGGACGTCATCCCCTTCCAGCACTCGGCCGCGGCGGCCGAGGCAGCCCGGACGGCCGATGACACGGACAGGTTCATCGTCGCGGCGGAGCGCGCCGTCAGTGTCTACGGCGGTGAGTTGCTCCCTGGATTGTACGAGGACTGGCTCCAGCCGGAGCGGGACCGGATGCGACGCATCTGTGTCGGCCTGCTCGATCGCCTGGCTACGGAACTGCAGGCGCGTGGCCAGTTCGACCTTGCGTTGCGTCATGCTCGCCGTCGTGTCGAGGGAGAACCACTGGAGGAGGCCGGGTATCGCCTGGTCATGACACTGGAGGCTGCGTCCGGCGACCGTGCGGCTGCACTGCGCACCTTCCATCGCTGCTCTTCGGTGCTGGAGCGCGAACTCGGGGCCACACCGAGCCCGGAGACCCTGGCCGTCCACGACGGGTTGGTGTCGCGCCAGACCTCCGCCGACCAGGATGGGGCCACGCCGACGGCACCTCCGCTGGTCGGGCGCACCGAGGAGCTGGAGGTTCTGTGGTCGATCTGGTCGCAAGTTGGCCCGCCGCAGCCGCTGGTGGCCCTGGTGACGGGTGAGGCCGGGCTGGGCAAGTCGCGTATCGTCCAGGAGCTCGGTGCCGAAGCGGAGCGGGAGGGCAATGCCGTCGCACGGGCGCGGTGCTTCGCGGCGCACGGGAGGCTGGCCCTGGCGCCCGTCGCCGAGTGGCTGCGAGTCCCGGCGCTTCGGCGAGGCATCCAACGGCTCGACGAGGACGCGCGTACGGAGGTGCTGCGGCTCGTCCGCGACCTGGCCACCGAGCCAGCCACGGACGCTACGGGTCGTGAGGTCGAGCGGGCACCGTTGACGGACACGTGGCATCGACGCCGCTTCTTCGATGCACTGGTGGAGGCGGTGCACGCCGTGGGCGATCCAGTGCTCCTGGTCCTCGACGACCTGCAGTGGGCGGACCACGAGACCCTGGCGTGGCTGGAAGTGCTGATCAACACCCCGAGCGACAGCCCACTTCTCGTGCTGGGCACAGCCCGCAGCGAAGAGCTGCACGACAACCCCGAGTTCGTGGGCCTGTGCCGTCGCTTGCGTGTTCGCGGGCTTCTCCGCGACGTGGAGCTCAAGCCACTGGACATCCATGCGGTCACGGAACTGGCTGCTGCCATCGGCGGCACGCCGCTCGCGGAGGATGCCATCCGCGACCTGCACAGCCAGACGCGCGGGTTCCCGTTGTTCGTCATCGAATCGGTCCGTGAGGGCAGCGCCCGTTCGGTACGCGTCGATGCCGTGCTCGGGGACCGGTTGGGCAAACTGAGTCCGGACGCCGCCGCCCTCGCACAGCTGGCCGCCTCGGTCGGCCGGGACTTCTCCGTGGAACTGCTGAGGGCCGCGACGGACCTGGATGACGCTGCGCTGCTGTCGGCCGTCGACGAATTGTGGAAGCGCCGGCTACTACGCGAGCACTCTTCCATCACCTACGACTTCGCCCATGACCTGCTGCGCGATTCGGCGTACGCACAGATCGCCCCGCCGCACCGGCAGCTGTTACACCAGCGGATCGCCGACGCGCTGGAGTCCCTGCATCAGGACAACGCTGAAGCGGTCGCCGCGCAGCTCGCGGAGCACAGCGAGCAGGGAGGCCAGCCGGGACGAGCGGTTCGCTACCACGTGATCGCGGCCGAGTCCGCCACCAGGGTGTTCGCCCTGGACGACGCCGTCGACCACTACACACGGGCGCTCCAGCTCCTGTCCGACCTACCTTCCGGGACCGCACGGGATCACCAGGAGTTGCAGCTGCTGGAAGCATGCGTGCCTGCGCTGCATTCGCTGGAGGGCTACGCCGGTCCGAGGCTCGGGAAGCTCATCGAGCGGGCGATCTCCCTCGCGGAGCAACTGGGGCAGGACGAGGCACGCGTGGCCAGCCAGCTCGCCCACATGGGAAACCTGTTCGTCGTGGGCGACATCAGCGCGGCGCTGGCAGTCACCAACGAGCTAGTCACGCAGGTCGAGGGCCATCCGGCGCAGGCCGGCCAAATCTGTGTCTTGCATGCTGGCGCGCTGACCAGTGCAGGGCGGCTGCGGGAGGCGGTGGACTGGTTCGAGCGCGTGGAGATCCTCTCCGAGCGTGGCGAACGGTTCCTGTACGGCTTCCATGTCTGGGTGATGGGCCATGCCTGGCGAGCCCACCCACTGTGGCTGCTGGGACGTCCAGCCGAGGCCGCTGCGTCGGTTGAGGCGGCGCTGGCCCTGGCGGAGGAGTTCGATCACCCGTACACCACGGCGGTCGCCCTGGGGTACGGCGCGATCACCTACCGGCTACTCGGCGAGGCCGAACGTGCATCGGAGCTGGCACGCCGCGTCCGCCACCTGTGTAACCACTACGGGTTCGCGTACTACGGCGATTGGGGCCGCATCCTGGAAGGAAGCACCCTGGGCGGAGCCACCGGGGAAGCGTTGATCCGGGAGGGGATCGACGGGCTGAAGCGCGCGAACGCCGGCACCCGCATGCCGTTCTGGCTGTCGATGCTGGCCGAGGTGCTTATCGCATCCGGACGGAAGCGCGAGGCAGCACGGATCCTCATGCAGGCGCGTGACTGGGGGGAGGAGCACGCTGACCGTTGGTGGTTGCCCGAGGTGTTGCGGCTGCTGGCCTCGATCCACGGCGGTCGCGAGGCCGTGCAGCTACGGGCGCAGGCGATGGAGGTCGCCCGCGAGCAGGGATCCCGGCTGCTGGAACTCCGTATCGCGCGCGATATCGACTGAGGGGTAGATCATCAGGCTGTCGTAAGATTCGGCGGACGAGCAGGACGGCATCGTGTCGGTCTCGGACTTCCCCGAGTGATGCCAGCACGCGAGCGACACCGGTCCGGTCAGGTGCTGGGCACATGGCGGCCGTCCCTACCGGCTTTCAGTTGTGCGCGGATCGAGGACATCCACACGTTTCGAAACCCGCACAGAGCGGGGATTTCCGGTCGCGGGTAGACCGATCCCACAGCCTCGGTGGCGCTGCTCGATCTTCGATGATGGGGATGACCTCGGCCCTCCCCGCGAGCACCCCGTCCTCGGCATCCGCACCGT
>PWEU01000400.1 GCA_003554005.1 Nitriliruptoraceae bacterium | reverse complement strand
TGTTCGCCTCGCTGCACCGCACCGGGTTCGCCAACCAGCCCGCGTCGATCGCCCGTGACGACGGCCTGGAGCTCGCCGGCGCCTACGTGACGGCCGCCGTGCGGTGCGCACCACCGGACAACCGGCCGAGCGTGGCCGAGCGCGACCGCTGTGCGCCCTACCTCGCCGCGGAACTGGAGCTGCTCCCGTGGCGGGTCGCCGTGGCCCTCGGCGGCTTCGCGTGGGATGCGGTGCTGCGCCACACCGGCTGGTCGAGCCGCAAGCCCCGCTTCGGTCACGGCGCCGAGGTGGTGCTACCCGACGGCCGGGTGCTCCTCGGCAGCTACCACGTCAGCCAGCAGAACACCTTCACCGGTCGGCTGACCGAGGAGATGCTCGACGCGGGGCTGCTGCGCGCACGCGAGATCGCGGCGGATCCGGGCAGCTAGGACGGCCTCGCGCTCGTGAGCGAAACCGAGCATGGAGAGATGCGCCCCCCGGCTGTCGTGAGCAAGTGGTGAGCGACGTGTGGACAAGTGAGCCCACCGGGCCGAAGCAGAGCACCGGCTCGGCTCACGCCACGATGCCGTCCAGGAGACCACGATTCCGCGCTCAACGATCCCTCCTCCACCACGCCTGCTCACCGTCGCCGAGGCCGCCGGGTACCTCGGCACGACCACGTCCTTGCTCTACGAGCTCGTCGCCAGCCACGCCATCCCGAGCGTCCGAATCGGCCGAGCCATCAGGATCCCCGGGGACGCAATCAACCGACTCGCGTCCAGGAACACCCAGGGCGAGACCAAGGTGTGCGCGTCCGACCTCGCTCGCAAGGACCGACTCGCCAGCGACTCCCGCGAGCATCTCGCTCGATCCGACCACGCTGATCGGCCCATCAGCAGTCCCCCGTATCGACGGCCGACCTCCGACACCGTCCGGATAGTTGATCGCTGCCACCCCGGACAGCAGACCAGCGAACACCTTCGGCCCAACTCCCGTGAGGCCCCCAGTCCAGGCACAGACTTGCACCCTGGTGCGACCGGTCCACGCGTCGACGCGCAGAGCTCAGCTGAGGCACGGACATGAACCAGCGCGAGCAGCAGACCGCCCGCGTCAACATCGACGACGCGACGTGGCAGGCCTTCCGCATCCGAGCGATCCAGGCCAACCGCTCCGTCGCGGACGAACTCGCCCGCCTCCTCCGCAACGACCTTCGACGGGCCCGGCCGTCCGATGCCCCGAGGCCACCGACGAGCGAGCCGTCAGCGCAGGAGGCTGAGGAGACCCCCGATCCCGCACCGACCGAGAGGGCGACAACGAAAGCCCAGCGAGTTCGGCCGACGCTGCGCCTCGCAGACCTCGACCTCCTGACCGAACTCCCGTACCGCGACCAGCCGCCTCCTTCGCCCTGAGGTCGCAAGACGTGTCGAGTGACGAACGTCACCGCGCCCGGACATCGTTCTGGGTGGGGCCGTGGGTCAGTGGACGCGCTCCATGGCGCTCGAAGCTTCCGGGTCGGGCGCATCAGCTGTTGCGCAGGTCCTCGTGCGCCCATGGTGCGCCAGCCAGCAGCAGTTCCGGGTCACCGGTGAGCAGGGGGGCTTGGTGGGCCAGTGCGGTCGCAGCGGCGAAGGCGTCTGCGTAGGCCATGGCGTGGTCCGCCTTGATGGTGGCGGCTTGAAGGACCCGGGTCGCATCGGGCAGATCGAGGTCCAGCTGTGGCCGTAGGTCACGCACGACCGACTCGGCCGCCTCGTGCCCGTGCAGCCGCCGGACGACGTAGAAGACCTCACCCAGGTTGATCCAGCTCATCACCGGCCTGCTGTCGCCCTCGAGTTCGGCCTGGACGCGCGAGGCAGCGGGCTCCGTGCCCTCGAGCAGGCGAAGCACCGCCCAGGAGTCGAGGACGACCGTCACCGGCGGTCCTCGCGTGCGCGGTCGGCCGCACGCTCGCGATGAAGCTCGTCGACGAGTGCGCTACCGGCGAACCGTCCTCGCAGCGGCCGTGTGGAACGCACCGACCGGACGGCGACATGGTCGCCGTCACGCCAGAAGGTGACCTCGTCGCCGGGCTCGATACCGAGCACGTCGCGAAGGTCCTTCGGGATGACAACCTGCCCCTTGGGGCCAACCTTGTGAGTCATACCATGGAGTATGACCTGGTCCGGCAACGATCGCAACCGTCCCTCCACCAGCACGGTTCCGGAGCGCAGCCCGAACCGCTTGCAAGGCGGTCCTTCGCAAGGACCGCAGTCAGGACCGTGGCGCTTGTCGATCCCCATGCGGCCGTTACTCATCACGTCAGACATCTCGAGACCGAGCGAGAGAGCTGACCGTCGCCGGTCTCGACCCGCGACGGCGACGGCTCACAGGGTCCTGCCGCCGTCTGCTCACGACAGCATGCCCGGCGGCAGGACCACAGCGAGGAGCGGAAGGTTGCGGGACAGCCCGCTGCCTCCTTCCGGTGGCCAGATCCCGCCGTGGGCCAGCGCCACGACGTAGCTCGACACGACGATTGCTCTGTACACCCGAGCGGTGCTGTCGAGCCCGCCAGTGAGTACGTCATCAAGGATGTGCGGGGTGAGCGGCCTGGCTGGTCGGGATGGCGCTCCCGCCGCGTTCGACTTCGCCGGCAAGGGCGACCCGGCCATCCGGCCCACCGGGGTGCGCTCGTCATCGGTGGGGGTGCAGTGTCGGGATCTTCGCCTCTGGGACCCGCCTGCCGTGTCTGCTGAACTTCATGGCCCTACCGGCATGTCCGTCGACGTCGGACCAGGAGGATCCGATGGCCCCGGGGAAGTCCGCCGCCACGCTCACGAGCCCCGACAACCGCGTTGGCCAGGAGGTCGACGACCGGCTGACCGACCTTCTCGAAGCAACCGTGAGGCGGGGCGGTCTCCACCATGCAATGGTCGCGGTCGCCTCCGGAGACGGCACCCAGCGGTGGAGCGGTGCCGCAGGTGCGGCCGACGTCGGCGGCGCACCACCGGCGCCCGACACGCCGTTCTTCATCGCCAGCGTCACCAAACGGTTCATCGCGACGCTGGTGCTACAAGCATCCGAACGGGGCGAGCTCGGCCTCGACGACCGGCTGGTCGAGCACCTCCCTGCCGAGCAGACCGACGGGCTGCACGTGCTCGACGGCGTCGACCACACACCGGAGATCACGATCCGGCACCTGCTCAGCCACACCTCCGGGCTGCCTGACTACTGGGACAAGCCCAACACGGGCCGGGCGAGCCTGTTCCATGACCTCGCCGCGGGGCAGGACCGCGCGTGGGACTTCGATGACGTGCTCCGCATGGTCCGAGAGGAGCACACACCGCACTTCGCCCCACAGGACCTCGCCGCCGATCGTCAACGCGCCGGTACTCCGATACCGGCTTCCAACTGCTCATCGCGATCGTTGAAGCTGCCGCCAGCCGGCCCTATGCGGCCCTGCTGACCGAACGGATTCTCACTCCAGTGGGGCTCGATCACACCTGGCTGCCTGGCCGCTCGCGTCCGGCCGTGGCTGGCGATCCGCCGGCGCCCGTGTGCGTGAAGGACCGGCCCGTCGAGCTGCCGAGGATGCTCGAGTCCAGCAACGACCTGGTCTCCACCACCAGTGACCTGCTGCGCTTCCAACAGGCACTACTCGCCGGGGAGCTGTTCGAACGGCCCGACACCGCCGACCTGTTCCTGGAAAGGTCGAACCTGGTACGGAACATGATCCCGAACCGCTACGGGCTCGGCACCTGGATCTTCTCCGTCAACCGGCTCATCGCTCCCGGCCATCGGCCCGTCACCCTCGTCGGCCACGCCGGCGTGACCGGAACCTGGCTGTTCCACTGCCCCGAACTCGACCTCCACCTCGCCGGCAGCATCGACCAGGCCCCCTCCCGCGCCCGCAGCGCCCCCTTCCGGCTCATGGCCCGCATCCTGCGAGCCTGGAACCGATAGATCGAGCCTCCAGCCAAGGGCTTGCATCAGCAAGAACACCCGTTACTCCTTACCCAAGCTATGCCGGCGCGGCAGTACGGCCCTCGGCCTCCGAAGGACCGCGTTCCCGCATCGCCGCTTCCCGCTTCTGCCTCCCCGGACGGGGCGCCGACGGCGAAGCGGTCTGGACGCCATGGCGTCGACAAGTCGGCGATCGAACTCACGGCTGCGATCGGGCAAGGAAGCGGACCACCTCGGTGGTGCTATCGGGTCTCGTCTCGCTCGGCGAGACACACAGCGAAGCTTGTCCACAGATCGAGCGCCCTTGGGTCCCACCTTCGACGGGGAGCCCTGGTATGCCAGACGCCTCCAGGTCGAGGCAGACACGTGGGAAGTCGGCGAGGTCACGGCGAGGGTTCGATCTTCCAGCGCGCCGGTGACGACAAGTGGCTCGCCGTACTCGAGATCGGCCGTGACCCCGCCACGGGCAAACGCATGCGCCGCACCATCACTGCATCGACGAGGCGCGAGGCTGCCGAACGACTCCGCATCCTCCGTGACCAACTCGACCGGGGCGCTGTCAACGTCGACGCACGCGTCACCGTCGCGCAGTGGTCCGAGCGGTGGCTGGAGCACGTCCGTTACCGCCGAGATGCCCTCGGCGACCTGCGTGCGACCACGGCAGCGAGCTACGAACGCCTCACCCGCGTCCACGTTGTCGGTCGCCTGGGAGCGGTAAGCCTTGCGCAGCTGACGCCGGGCCACGTCGAGCGCGCTTGCCAAGCGATGCTGGCCGATGGGCTCGCGCCCGCAAGCGTGGCGAAGGTCGCCCAGGTGCTCAGGCTGATGCTGGACCTCGCCGTTCGAGAAGGCGCGGTGGTTGCCAACCCGGTGACCCGCGCTCAGCTACCGCGCCAGACGCGCTTCGCCGTTGCCATCCTGTCACCAGACCAGGTCGATCGCATCCTTGCGCATTCCGCCGGTACGACAGATGCAGCGCTGTGGGGCGCGATGGCGCTCGGCGGCCTGCGCCTCGGTGAAGCGCTCGGGCTCGCCGACCATGACTTCGACCTCGACGCCGGCCTCCTCCGAGTGCGGCGGACTCTGCTGTCCGACCGGTCCTTCGGGCCACCCAAGAGCGAACGAGGGCTCCGCGATGTCCCGGTCACCGACCGTCTGGAGCGGTTACTCCGGACTCACCGCAAGCTCGTGGTAGAGCGGCGGCTCCTGGCCGCCACCTGGATCGAGACAGATGCGCTGTTCCCGACGCAGCGTGGTACCTACCCGTCGATCCGCAACGTGCAACGCCGCTTCCGCGGAGTCGTCCGCGCTCTCGAGCTGCCGACCGGCACGTCCCCGCACACGCTGCGCCACACCTGGGGATCAGCGATTCTCAGCTCGGGCGTCCCGGGCGACGAGCCAGCCGCTGAGTTGATCCGGACCACGCTCGACCGCGCGTTCCGCGCCGGCACGTAGCCACCCCTGGAAGGCGCGCCCATGGCGCCGCCCGTAGGCCCCGAACCCCCGGTCTCGTACCCTGGCTCCATGGCCTTCCAACGGATCAGCGTGGACCCCCGGATCATGGGGGGAGTCCCGTGCATCCGTGGAACCCGCATCCCGTTGGCGATGATCGTTCGGATGGTCGCAGACGGGACGACCAGCGACGAACTCCTCGAGGAGTACCCACAGCTCACCGCGGACGACGTCCGCGAGGCGCTGCGGTTCGCCACGGCCCACGTCGACCAGCGCACGATCGCGCTCGATCACAGCGCGTGAGGTTCCTGCTCGACGAGGCGATCCAGCACCGGTTGGCCGATCACCTCGCAGAGGCCGGCCACGGCGCGAGCGTGTGAGACTCCGGTCCCTACCGATCGAGCAAGCCTGACCGCGGCATCTCACCCCGCCACCGCAGGTCCGTCATCGGGTGCTGGCGGTAGGGAGCCTCGAAGGCTCGCGGATGGCTGACGAGTTGGCTGACTCACGACCCAAGAACCGCAGAATCTTGGCGTTTCAGGGCCTCTTGCGCCAGACCCTGCGACCAGAGCTCATCTGCCAGCAGAACACCTTCACCGGTCGGCTGACCGAGGAGATGCTCGACGCGGTGTTCCAACGGGCCGGGGAGCTGGGCGCCGGCCGCCACCGGTAGCGGTGTGGGCCACGGTCGGGCCGCTGTCGGTCGCGGCGTCGTTCGCGCCGGCAGCGCGGGGTGGCCGCGCGGTCGCGCCGTCGGGCCGCTGTCGGTCGCGGCGTCGTTCGCGCCGGCAGCGCGGGGTGGCCGCGCGGTCGCGGCTGTCCGGCACAGCGCCCCCCCACCTCGATGTAGGGCAGAGCGGGGCAGTTTCCCGGCCATCCGTGACCGGCTGGCCACCCCGCGGACGGCCGGGCGGCCAGCCGCGCACGACCGGCGCCGGCCAGCGAGAGGCTCAGCGCGACCGCTCGAGGATCCCGCGCAGGTAGCCGGCCTGGCCGATGTGCTGGAACGCATCGCCGAGGATGCTGACCAGCCGGACCCCGGCGGTCACCGGCGGGTCGTAGCCGTGGTCGACGATCCGGGCGAGCTCGCCGTCGTCCACCTCGGCGAGGTAGCTGTCGACCATCGCCATGACCGCGTCCTGGTAGCCAACCAGCAGCCCGGGGTCGGCGACGCGGACGCTGGCCACCTGCTCGCGCCCGTGCCCGTAACCATGGTCCTCGGGCTCGAGCGGCAGCCCGAACCGGTCGAACCAGCCCTCCGCGGTCCACACCTCGGCACGCCCGACGAGCTCGGCGACCTGGGCGTCCTGGATCCGGATCGTGTGCCACAGCAGCCAGGCGAGCGGGTTCGCCTCGTCGTCGAGGCGGGTGTGCAGGAGGTGGTCGTCGGCCCCGTCGGCGAGGTGTCGGACGAGCGGAGGAAGCCGGTGGAAGGCATCGATGAGCAGGCCGATGGTGTCCATGTCCACCACGGTAGTGACCTCACCGCCGCGACGTCAGCACCCGCGGACGGTCGCTCCGTGGCCTCGCGTGCGTTGGACCGCGCGGTCAGCGACCATGCCTTCAGCACCTACATGCAGCGACGAGGTGAAGGATCGTCATGACACGACAGCACATGCTCGCAGCGGTGCTCACGGGGCACGGTGGTCCGGAGCAGCTCGAGGTCCGCGACGACGTTCCCATCCCCCGTCCCGGCCGGGGCGAGGTGCTGGTCCAGGTTACTGCGGCCGCGGTGAACAACACCTACCTGTGGACGCGGGAAGGCGCCTATGGCCGTGCGGACGATCCGCACGCCGTGGCGGGCTGGCAGGGCGTGCCACTGGACTTCCCGCGCATCCAGGGCGGCGACGTCGTCGGGGTGGTCACCGCGGTCGGTGATGAGGCGGACGAGGCGATCGTCGGACGCCGCGTGCTCCTCGATCCGACGCGCTACGCCGACGGCAGCGGCGGTGACGACGGCGGTGACGACGGCGGTGACGACGGCGGTGACGGCGGCGACAGCGACCCCGGCACCGACGAGCCGACGCTGGAGGCCGTGCTGGGCTCCGAGCTGGACGGCGGGTTCGCCGAGTACGTCGCCATCGCCGTCGACCAGGCCCACGATGTAACCGACTCGCCGTTGAGCGACGAGCAGCTGGCCTGCCTGCCGATCGCCTACGGCACCGCCACCGGCATGCTGGAGCGTGCGCAGGTCCGTGCCGAGGAGACCGTGCTGGTCACCGGCGCCTCGGGCGGCGTCGGGCTGGCGCTGGTGCAGCTGGCCCGCGCGCGGGGTGCCAGGGTGATCGCCCTGACGAGCGCGGACCACGCGGCGACCGTCCGCGACGCCGGGGCGAGCCAGGTCGTGGCACGGGACGAGGACCCGGTAGCCGACCGTATCCGGCAGGCCGCAGCAGGGCCGATCGCGGTCGTGGCCGACGTCGTCGGCGGGTGGGCGTTCGAACAGCTCTTCCCGCTACTCGCGACCGGTGGCCGGTGGGTCACCTGCGGGGCGGTCGCCGACCCTGTCGTGTCACTGGACCTGCGACAGCTCTACCTCCACCGCCGACGCCTGCTCGGCTCGACCATGCACACACCTTCGCAGTTTCGCCGGCTCGTCGACGACGCCCGCCACGGCCGCATCGACCCCGTCGTCGCACGCACCTACCCGCTGGCGCAGATCCACACCGCCCAGGCCGACTTCGCCGAGGGTGACCACGTGGGCAAGCTCGTCCTGGTGCCGCAGCGCTGAACCGTCAGACGAAGCCCATCAGCCCAGATCCGGCGGCCGCCACAGGTTGACCCCGCCCTCGGTTGCGTACCGGTCGATCTCCTCCAGCTCGTCCGCGGTGAACGACAGCCGGTCCAGCGCCGCCACGTTGGACTCCAGCTGGGACACGCTGCTGGCCCCGATCAACGTCGAGGTGACCCGCTCGTCGCGCAGGGTCCAGGCCAGGGCCAGCTGTGCCAGCGACTGGCCCCGGCTGGTGGCGATGCGATCGAGCACCCGGATCCTCGCGAGGTTGTCCTCGCTGATCAGCTCCGGATCGAAGGAGTCGGCGCTGGCTCGCCCGGCCCGCGAGCCCTCTGGGACCCCCTCGAGGTAGCGGTCGGTCAGCAGGCCCTGTGCCAGCGGGGAGAACACGATGCAGCCTGACCCGACCTCCTCCAGGGTGTCGAGCAGGTGGTCCTCCTCGATCCAGCGGTTCAGCAGCGAGTACGACGGCTGATGGAGCAGCAGCGGTGTTCCGAGCTCGCGCAGGATGGCAGCCGCTTCGCGCGTCCGCGCCGAGGAGTAGGACGAGATGCCGACGTAGAGGGCCTTGCCCTGCCGCACCGCGGTGTCCAGGGCCCCCATCGTCTCCTCGAGCGGCGTGCGCGGGTCGAAGCGGTGCGAGTAGAAGATGTCGACGTACTCGATCCCCATCCTGGCCAGGCTCTGGTCGAGGCTGGCGAGCAGGTACTTGCGCGA
>PWEU01000302.1 GCA_003554005.1 Nitriliruptoraceae bacterium | reverse complement strand
CGCTCGGTCCAGATCCAGGTCGTGGCGCGGTTGGCGCCGACGAGTTCCTCCGACAGGCCCAGCTCCTCGAGCAACTGCAGTGGCCCCGGCGCGGCCGTGAACACCGACTCGGCACCGACGTCGACCTGGTGACCGGCCAGCGTCGCCCCACGTAGCTGCCCGCCGACGTGGTCGGCCGCCTCGAACACGGTCACCCGAGAACCGGTGGCCGCGAGCTGCCGCGCCGCCACCAGCCCGGAGACACCGGCGCCGATGACGGCGACCTTGGCGCCCTCACCCGGGTCGGATCCGAGGTGGACGGGAGCCGTGTGGTGTGTCGTGGTCAAGGCAACCTCACAGGACGCGGGCGTGCGGGACCGCGCTGGACGCCCGGAGGGTGACGCGCGTGAGAGGGCCGACCTAGGGCAGGTGGTCCCCGAAGACCGGGTCCTGTGGCAGCCCGCTCTAGGCGTGCTGTTCACCGAGCGTTAACCTCGCGGCGTCTGGTCAGGGGAGGGCCGTGGTGGAGCTGTCATGGTTCGACCTGTCCACGGGCCTGCTGGGTGGGCTCGTGATCTTCCTGCTCGGCTTCGAGCAGATGACCCGTGCCATGCAGTCCGCCGCCGGGTCCAAGCTGGCTGACGGGCTGGCCCGGGTCTCCTCCCGCCCGCCGCTCGGCGCGCTGTCCGGTGCCGCGGTCACTGCCATCATCCAGTCGTCGTCGGTCACCACCGTGCTGGTCGTCGGCTTCGCGTCAGCCGGTGTGATGACCCTGGCGCAGGCGATGAGCGTCATCATCGGTGCCAACCTCGGAACCACGGTCACCGCGCAGATCGTGGCGCTGGACGTCACCCGCTTCGCGTCGTTGATGATCGTCACCGGCTTCATCATGACCTTCCTGAAACAGCGACCGATCGTGCGGCAGTCCGGTGGCGCCCTTCTCGGTCTCGGCATGGTGTTCCTCGGCATGGACCTGATGTCGGGCGCGGTCTCGCCACTGCGCGATCAACCCCAGGTCATGGAGCTGTTCCAGGGTGCGGGAGGTCCGCTGCCCGGGCTGGCGATGGGGGCGGTGTTCACGGCCCTCGTCCAGTCGTCGTCGGCGACGATCGGCATCGTGATCGTGCTGGCGAGTCAGGGCCTGGTCGACCTTCAGAGCGGCCTGGCGATCGCGCTGGGTGCCGTGATCGGTACCTGCGTCACCTCGCAGCTCGCATCGATCGGGTCGGGGACCGAAGGTCGCAGGGTCGCGGCCTGGCATCTGCTGGTGAACGCCGGAGGCGCGCTGATCTGGCTCCCGTTCCTGCCCTTCCTGGCGGACTTCGCCGTGTGGTTCTCGCCGAGCTACCCGGAGCTCGAGGGCACCGCCCGGCTCGCGGCGGAGACCCCGCGGCAGGTGGCCAACGCCTTCACGGTCTTCGCGCTGGTGAACATGCTGGTCCTGCTGCCCTTCATCCGGCCCCTGTCGCGCGTCATGGCGCGGGCGATCAAACCGAAGGCGGTCGACCCCTTCGCCAAGGCTCGGCACCTCAACGTGATGATGCTCAGCACCCCGGCGGCGGCGCTGGAGTTGACCCGAGCGGAGATCCGTCGGCTGGGCGGCAAGGTCGTGCACATGGTGGAGGTCGGAGGCGAGGCGGCGATCGCCGGGGACGTGGCCGTACTCGACCGGATCGAAGCGATGGACGACGAGGTGGACGCCATCCGTTCGGCGATCGTGACCTACCTGGCGCAGCTCGGACAGGAGGAGATAAGCCTCAAGCAATCAGTGGAGATCGCTCGGCTCCTGGCGGCAACCGACGAACTGGAGGCGATCGGGGACGTGGTCGAGATGGGGCTGGCACGGATCGGGCAGCGGATGCGCACGGAACGCATCCAGATGGCCGAGTCGACCCGGGAGGTCATCCGCGGGCTGCTCGCAGAGGTCACTACGAACCTCGAAGCCGCGGTCGAGGCGGTCGCCCAGGCCGATCGCAAGGGGGTCACGGCCCTGCTCGACCGTGCTGATGAGGTCAAGCAGCGGCGCGAGTCGGCCATGACCCGCCAGGCGTTCCGCCTCACCGGGCAGGGGCCTGGCCGCGCGGGCGCGTACGCGCGAGAGGTCGAGCTGATCTCCGAGATCTACCGCATCCACACCCTGACCAAGCGGCTGTTGCGTCGCCAGCTCGCCTCGCCGGTCGAGTTCGGCGAGGAAGCAACCGGGCCAGCGGCCGGAGACGGGTCGGCGGATCGAACGGCGGAGGAACCTCCAGTCGCTGGCGATGATCCGGATCCTGCGTCGTCGCAGGACCCGGAAGCCGACATCCGCTCGCGCGCACCGGGACCGCAGGGCCCCGACGGCTGACCAGGGGCGAAGGTCACGTGAGGAGACATCGGACGCGGTCGCGCGCGTCACGGCCTCCCCGTATCTTGGCCATGGCACAGCGGCCCCGTCGACGGCGAGCGACCGGGGAGGTTCCGCTGCCGTGATCGACCCCGTGGAGGCAGCTGTCATGCCCACCGAAGACCGCCGGGAGACCGGCAGTACCGGACCGGGGCCCCGCGATGAGGGTGTCGGGAGCGAACGCGCCGGCGGGTCTCGCCGATCGCTGACACGCGCGGTCCCGGTGGCTCCCGCACCTGCCCGCTCGGACGCCCCCGCGGTGGCGCCGACGTCGCCACGACCACGACAGGACAACCCCGTGCTGGAGGCAGAACTCGACCGTCGTCGCACGGTCGGCCCGGAGATCCACGATGCCGCGCCGACGGGGGACATCCGGACCATGTGGGAAGAGCACCTGCTCAACCTCCGGCTCGTGAACCCCGCCAACCGGCGCCGGTTCAAGGTCATCGTGGTCGGGACCGGGCTGGCCGGTGCCGGTGCGGCGGCCACCCTGTCGGAGCTGGGCTACCAGGTCGAGGCGTTCCCCCTCCACGATGCGCCCCGACGGGCGCACAGCGTCGCGGCCCAGGGTGGCATCAACGCCGCCAAGGCCTACAAGGCCGATGGCGATTCGGTGGACCGGCTGTTCCGCGACACCGTCAAGGGCGGCGATTTCCGCGCTCGCGAGGCCGACGTCCATCGGCTCTCCGAGATGTCGGTGCGGGTGATCGACCACATGACGGCCCTCGGCGTGCCCTTCGCCCGGGAGTACGGCGGCCAGATCGCCACCCGCTCCTTCGGTGGGGTGCAGGTCTCGCGCACCTTCTACGCCCGGGGTCAGACCGGCCAGCAGCTGCAGATCGCAGGCTCCCAGCAGTTGCTCAAGGAGGTCGGTGCGGGTCGGCTGAAGCTGCACACCCGCCAGGAGATGCTCGACCTGATCGTGGCCGACGGCCGTGCGGTCGGCATCGTGGCCCGCGACATGGTCACCGGCGACATCGTGCCCCACACCGCCCACGCGGTGGTGTTGGCAACAGGGGGCTACGGCAACGTGTACTTCAAGTCGACCCTGGCGAAGTCCTCGAACGTCACCGCCACCTGGCGGGCCCACCAGCGTGGGGCGATGTTCGCCAACCCCTGCATGATCCAGTTCCACCCCACCTCGTTGCCGTTGACCAGCGAGTGGCAGTCCAAGCTCACCCTGATGAGTGAGTCGCTGCGCAACGACGGGCGGGTGTGGGTGCCCAGGGAGCCCGGCGACGACCGGGCGCCCGAGGACATCCCAGAGGAGGACCGGGACTACTACCTGGAGCGCATGTCCCCCTCCTTCGGCAACCTCGCCCCGCGTGACATCTCCTCCCGCGCCGCCAAGATCCAGCTGGACGCCGGCAAGGGCGTCGGGCCGCTGCGCAACGGGGTCTACCTCGACTTCCGCGACGCGATCGCCCGGCTCGGCCGCAAGACGATGGAGGAGCGCTACGGCAACCTCCTCGAGCTGTACACCGATGCCACGGGCGAGGACCCCTACACCAGCCCGATGCGCATCGCGCCGGGACCGCCCTTCGCCATGGGCGGGTTGTGGACCGACTACAACCAGATGAGCAACCTGCCGGGGCTGTTCGTGGGCGGGGAGGCCAGCTTCAACTACCACGGCGCGAACCGGTTGGGCGCGAACTCGCTGCTCAGCGCATCGGTGGACGGGTGGTTCGTGCTGCCGTGGACGGTGGCGGACTACGTCGCGCCGCTGCTCGGCACCGACCCGGTGCCCCACGACCATCCGGCGGTCACTCAGGCCGTCGCTGAGGCCCGGGGACGGGTGGAGCACCTGCTGGGCATCGGGGGGACGACCGGCCCGGACGTCTACCACAAGCAGCTCGGGGAGCTGTTGACCGACCACGTCGGGGTCGAGCGGCACGCGGAGGGTCTGGCCAAGGGCGCTGACGCGATCAAGGAGCTCAAGGACGACTTCTGGTCCAACCTGCGGGTGGTCGGCCACGGTCAGCAGCTCAACCAGGAGCTCGAGCGGGCCGGGCGGCTGGCCGACTACCTGGAGCTGGCTGAGCTCATGGCCCTGGACGCGCTCGACCGGGACGAGTCGGCTGGGGCGCACTTCCGCTCAGAGCACCAGACCGAGGACGGCGAGGCGCTGCGCGACGACGAGCGCTGGACCTCCACCTCGGCGTGGGAGGCAGCGCCCCCGGACGGTGTGCCGATCCGCCGCAGCGAACCCCTGACCTTCGACGCGGTCCCGCTGGCGACCAGGAGCTACAAGTGATGCGACTCATCCTCGAGGTCTGGCGTCAGGCCGATGCCACCTCCCCCGGTCGCTTCGAGCGCTACGAGGTCGACGGGGTCACCGACGAGGTGAGCATGCTCGAGCTGCTCGACATGCTCAACGCCCAGCTCGTGGCCGAAGGTCGCGAGGCCGTGGCCTTCGATCACGACTGCCGCGAGGGCATCTGCGGGTCCTGTGGGCTGATGGTCAACGGACAGCCCCATGGCCCACAGGACTACACGCCGGCCTGCCTGCAGCGGGTGCGCACCTTCTCAGACGGCGACGTGGTCACCCTGGAGCCCTGGCGTGCGGGCGCCTTCCCCGTGGTCCGGGATCTGGTGGTCGACCGCTCGGCCCTGGACCGGATCATCGCCTCCGGTGGCTACATCTCGACCGCGACCAACGCGGCTCCCGAGGCGCTGACCCAGCCGGTGAACAAGCATCAGGCCGAGGCGGCCATGGACCACGCCGCCTGCATCGGCTGTGGCGCGTGCGTGGCGGCCTGCCCGAACGGTGCCGCCCAGCTGTTCACCGGCGCGAAGGTCGCCCACCTCGCTGAGCTGCCCCAGGGACAGGTCGAGCGCTACGAGCGGGTGCGTTCCGTGGTCGCGACGATGGAGAGCGAGTTCGGTTCCTGCACCAACTACGGGGAGTGCGTGCCCGCCTGCCCTGCTGGCATCGAGCTGGACGTGATCGCCCACCTCAACCGCGACTTCCGCAAGGCGGTCGTGATCGAGCGCCGGGGCGAGGTCCCTCAGCGCACCGACGTGCCCTGGCTCGCTCGACTTCGGGGCGGGCCATGGTGGCAGTCCGACCCCGGTGACGCTGGCGACCACACGGAGCGGTAGCCCTAGGCCGCGGCGCGCCGGATCGTGTCGACCAGAGTGGCCCGCTCACGGCGCAGCTGTTCGAGGCGGTCACTGCGCTCGATGCGGGTGATCCAGCCGTGCCAGGCCCGGGCCGTGGCGATCACGGTCTCGAGCGCACGGACGGCCACCAGGCCGAGGATCGGCGCCACGACGATCACCAGCGCGCGTGCCCACCATGCATCCCACGGCAGCAACCATGCCACCAGGATCCAGGTGGCGGGGAACAGCACCACCCCGGAGAGCAGGAGGGCGCTGGCCCTGAGCGTGGGGTTGCGGACGAACCGCCCGCCCCAGTGCACCCCCCAGTACGGCAGCGCGTTGATCACGGCCCCCGTGAGAGCGAAGGGGGCCAGCAGGACGAGCCGCACGAGGGTCGCGAAGAAGGTCCCGGCCAGGTCCCGGGGGGTCCGTTCGCTGACCACCTCGGTGTCACGCAGCCCCGCCAGGGAGCGGCGGAGCTCGTAGCGGGCGAGGGTGTCGACCACCTCGGTCCGCGTCGGGGCCGGCGCCTCGGCGAGCCGGCGGGCCACGGTCTCCCGCTCGGCCAACGCGACCTCCTCGGTCGGCCGGGCATCGGGGCGGCGCAGGGCCACGTCCGCTGCTCGCCCGAGTATCGCTGCGCCCACCTCGTCGGAGTAGATCGGGGACAGCTCCGAGAGACGGTCCTGGATCTCGTCGGTCAGGGCGCGGACCACCTCAGCGTCAGCGTCGTCGGCGTCGCTCTGGCCGACCGCGGCGAGGTGGGCGTCGACGTCCAGGGCCGGACCGATCCGCACCAGCGCTCGGGAGCGCAGCGCGACCTTGTCCTCGTAGGTCAGCCCGATCGGCAGGATCACCAGCCCGGCCGCACCGGCCGACCTCGCCGACAGTGCGATCCGGGCCGCGCCCGTGCGCAGCGGCTGCAGCGCCGGGATCGGGGATACCCCGCCCTCGGGGAACAGTGCCACCGTGGTGCCCCGCGACAGCTGCTCGGCGCAGGACCGGAACACGCTCTGGTTGCCGCTGGTGTCGGCGCCGTCCTGGGGGCGGTGGACCGGCACCATGCCAGCCAGCCACAGCAACGGCCGGGCCCAGGTCGGGCGCCACAGCGCGGCCTTGGCGACGAAGCGGGGCAGCTGGCGCAGGGCGTACATCACGAGCACCGGATCGAGCAGCGCGTTGAAGTGGTTGGCGACCACCAGCACCGGACGATCCTCGGCCAGGTGCTCCCGACCCGTGACCTCGATGCGGCGGTAGAAGCCACGCAGCGCCAGGCGGGCGAGGCCGGTCAGCCCCCGGTCGGCGACGATCCGGCCCGGCCTCCTCATGGCCCCTCGATGGTCAGGTCCGCTGGCCGTCAGACCGTTGCCCGTTGCCACCTCGTCGGTCTCCTCGTGGCTCACAACCTAACGCGGCGCCCCCGGTGGGATGCCGCGGCGCGTGGGGAGGGCAGGGATCAGGCGTCCTTGGTCGCGGAGACCTCGAACTCGAGCGTCACCTTCTCGGACACCAGCACGCCGCCGGTGTCGAGCGGGGTGTCCCAGTTCCGGCCCCAGTCCTTGCGGTTGACCTCGGTCCGACCCTCGAAGCCCACCCGCAGGTTGCCTCCCGGGTCGATGACGGCGCCGGTGTAGTCGAGGTCGAAACAGAGCTCCTTGGTCACGCCGCGGATCGTGAGGCCACCGGTGACCCGGAACTCGCGGTCACTCTTCGGTTCGATCTCGATGGAGCGGAAGCTCAGCTGTGGGTACTGGTCCATCGCGAAGACGTCGGTGCTCTTCAGGTGCGCGTCCCGGTCGGCGTTGCGGGTGTCGATGCTGGCGGCCTCGATCGTGACCTCGGCGCTTGCCCCGGCCGGGTCCTCCGCGTCGACGGTCAAGGTGCCGGCGAAGTCGTTGAAGCCGCCGCGGACCTTGGTGACCATCGCGTGCCGGGCCGTGAAGCCGAAGGTGCTGTGGGCGGCGTCGATGGTGTAGGGGCCGGTGAGCTGGGAGCGCTCGATCGAGGGTTTGCTCATGGGGAGATCCTCGTCGTCAGGGTGGGAGCGGGTCACTGCTGCCGTGTGGCTCCCGCTCGTCGGTTGAACCATCAACCACTGCGCCGCGCTGGTAGGGATGACAGGCCAACGTGCTTGGATCCAGGATGCCACGATGGATGACCGGCTCACCACCTCGGCCCCACCGCTGCTCTGGACCCGTCCAACGTGGGTGCCGCATCCGGACCCGAGCGGGTCGTTGCGCCGCGCAGAGGCATGTCCGGGGCGCTCGGCCCGGTCGATACGTCACGATCCGACCGAGCGGAGCAGGAGCGACCATGACCAGGGGGGCTGGAGACCCGATCGTCGAGGTCCAGGGTCTGATCCGCACCTTCGGTGACGTCCGCGCCCTGGACGGCGTCGACCTCGTCGTCGAGCCGGGGATCGTCTACGGGCTGCTGGGACCGAACGGGGCTGGGAAGACCACCCTGATCCGGGTGCTGGCGACGCTGCTCAGGCCGGACCGCGGGTCGGTCCGGGTCGCCGGGGTCGACGTCGTCGCTGACCCCAACGCTGCCCGGGCCCGTATCGGCCTGGCCGGGCAGTTCGCCGCGGTCGACGCCTTCCTCACCGGCCGGGAGAACGTCGAGATGGTCGGTCGGCTCTACGGCCTGTCCGCACGCGAGGCGCGCCGGCGTGCCGATGACGTGCTAGATCGCATCGGGCTGAGCCACGACGCGAGCCGGCAGGTCGGCACCTACTCGGGGGGGATGCGGCGCCGGTTGGACCTCGCGGCCTCGCTGGTCGGCCGGCCGGAGGTGATGTTCCTCGACGAGCCGACCACCGGCATCGATCCCCGGAACCGGCTCGAGGTGTGGGATCTGATCGAGGACCTCGTGGCGGCCGGCACATCGGTGCTGCTCACCACCCAGTACCTCGATGAGGCCGACCGGCTGGCGAAGCGCATCGGGGTGATCGACCGTGGGGTGGTGGTCCAGGAGGGCACCGCGGACGAGCTCAAGGACGCCGTCGGCGGATCGGTGCTGGAGCTCGTGGTCCACGACGAGGATCGCGTCAGGGCCATGGAGGCCATCGCCTCCGCGACCGGCGAGGAGGTCGCGGAGCTCGGGGGCCGGCGGCTCCGGGTCGCGGCCCGCGAGGGGTCCGGCACGCTGCTGGAGGTGGTGCGTGCCCTGGATGCCGCGGGGGTGGAAGCCGACGACATCGGGCTGCATCGGCCCTCCCTCGACGACGTGTTCCTGGCCGTCACCGGCGAGCCCGCCGGGCAGGATGCCGGCGTTGATCACGAGGTGGTCGATGCGTCGGCTGCCGTCGCCGGTGGCCGTGACCGGGAGAGGAGACGCTGATGGCAGCCACGATCGGATCGAACCAGCTCCCCGCCCCGGACCGCG
>PWEU01000349.1 GCA_003554005.1 Nitriliruptoraceae bacterium | reverse complement strand
GTCTGGAAGGCGGCGGTCCGTGCGGCCGAGGCGTCCCCGGCGTTGAGGAAGGCGGTGAGCCGTGAGACCTGGTAGGCCTGGATCACCTCCGTCTGCATCGCGACGATGACGGCCACCGCACCGGCGATCGCCAGCCCTGCGAGGTAGCGCGCCTGCACCCCACCGAGCAGGAACAGCACCGCGGTGGTCCAGACGAACACGATCGAGGTGCCGAAGTCGGGCTGGAGGAACACCAGGGCCGTCGGGATCAGGGTGACGACCAGCGCGCCGAGCACCACCCCGAGCCCGGGCCGCCGGTTGGCCTCGTGCAGGATCGCCGCCACGGTGATCAGCACCGCGAGCTTCGCGAGCTCGGAGGGTTGGAGCTGGAACCCGCCCAGCACGATCCAGCGCTGCGCGCCACCGAAGGCGGTCCCGGCCGGGGAGAGCACGACCCCGAGCAGGAGCACGGAGACCAGGTACACCGCCGGGGCGTAGATGCGGACGTGGCGGTAGTCCACCACCGCCACCACCACCATGACCGCGACGCCGATCCCCAGCGCCAGCAGCTGCCGCGACACGTACAGGCTGGTGGGCAGGCCCTGGGAGGTCAACGCGACGAGCTTGGCGCTGTAGATCGCGACGAGGCCGATGACCGTCAGCGCCAGGGCCGTGAGCCCCAGCACGGGATCGAGGTGCCGGACGGGCTCGTAGACCTCCATCCACCGTGACTGCACGTGCTCCCGGGCACGCCGCTGGTCCGGATCCTGTCGGTAGCCGACGTCCATCGCTCACCTCCTCCTGTCTGCGGTCTACTGCTTGGGGCTGCCGGCCGGGTGACGGCCGCATGACGGGCGCGTGACGGGCGCGTGACGGGCGCGTGACGAGCGGATCCCGCTCGCCGGTCCGGTCAGTCGAGGATCTCCTCCCCCGCCTCGAACTCCGCGTCCTCCGCCAGGACGATGCCGAAGTGGTGGGCCATGATGTTGCGGACGATCGGCGCGGCGGTCTGGGACCCACCGCCGCCCTGCTCGACGTTGACCACGACCACGATCTCCGGGTCGTCGACGGGGGCGTATCCGGCGAACCAGGCGTAGGGGACCTTGGGCCGCAGTTCGGCGGTCCCGGTCTTGCCGGCCACGGGGATCTCGTCGAGGGGGAACCCCCGGAAGGCAGAGCTCCCGGTCCCGCGGTCGGTCATCACCACCCGCTCCAGGCCCTCCTGCATCACCCGCAGGGTCTGGTCGCTGACCCCGAGCTCACCGACCACCTCGGGTTCGATCTCGCGCAGCACGGTCCCGTCGGGCGCGACGACCCGGGCACCGAGGTGGGGACGGAGCAGCACCCCGTCGTTGGCCACGGCCTGGTAGGAGGCGGCGACCTGGAGCGGGGTGGACAGCACGTCGCCCTGGCCGATGGAGCTGTTCACCGCGTCGCCGCCGCGCCACGCCGCCCCGAACTGACACAGGTCGCTGTAGAGCTCACGGGCGTAGGACCCCGGGGAGGCGAGGTCCGCCTGCCGGCAGTAGTTGTCGCGGTTGGCGACCCAGTAGTCGAAGCGCCACTGGCGACCCGGGACGCGTCCCGATGGCTCACCGGGGAGGTCGATCCCGGTGGTGACTCCGAAGCCGAAGCGCTCGGCGACCCGGATCAGCACCTCGTCGGGCTCGTCGGCGTTCTCCTCGCGCAACCACTGGTTGAACGACAGCTCGTAGAAGTAGGTGTCGCAGGAGCGGGTGAGCGCGTCGGAGAGGTCCATCATCCCCTCGTTCACGCCGCGGTTCCAGTTCCGGAAGGTGTTGCCACCGAGCTCGAAGGCCGGGGCGCACTCCACGGTGCTCCGGGGGGTGACCAGACCCGCCTCGACCCAGGCCGCTCCCGAGGCGGTCTTGAACACCGACCCCGGTGGGTACAGCCCGCTCATCGCCCGGTTCACCAAGGGGCGCTCGTTCTCCGGGTCCGCCAGCTGGTCGAAGTACTCCTGGCTGACCCCACCGACGAACTCGCGGGGGGCGTAGGTCGGGTAGGAGGCCATGGCCAGCACCGCACCGGTACGAACGTCCAGCACGATCGCCGACCCGGCGGTGGAGGGCAGCAGTTGCCCGTCGTCGCGGCGGATCTCGCGACTGGCGAGCATGCCGTCCTCCAGCAGCTGCTCGGTCGCCACCTGCAGGTCGAGGTCGAGGCTGGTCACCAGGTCGGCGCCCTGCGCCGGCTCCCGGTCACTCTGCACGTCCAGCACGTCACCGCGGGCGTTGACCACGAGCCGTCGCTGGCCCGCGACCCCCCGTAGGTCCGACTCGTAGCTCTGCTCCAGGCCGGAACGTCCGACCAGGTCACCGGCCCGGTAGTCGGCGAACTGCGGTCGCAGCAGCTCCTGCTGGGAGATCTCCCCGATGTAGCCGATCAGGTGGGCCGCGAGGGTCCCGTGGGGGTACTCGCGCACGGGCAGCGTCTCGGGAACGACCCCGGGGAACAGCTCACGTCGCTCCTGCACCGCGAACACGATCTCCGGGCTGACGTCGATCGCGATCGGGACCGGACGGAAGGGGCTGCGCCGTTGGCTCGCGAGCCGCTCGAGGACCTCGTCGACCTCGAGCTCCAGGAGGCCGGCGAGCCGCTCGATGACCCGCTCGGCCTCCTCGTCCACCGGGTCGCCCGCGGCGTCCAGCAGCACCTGGCGGTCGGCGGAGATGGTCAGCGCCGGGCGGTTGCGTACCAGTGCCTGCCCGTCGGCGGTGAGGATCTCGCCTCTCGGCGCCTCGGTGATCACCGTCCGCAGCCGGTTGCTGTCGGCCAGCTCCACGTACCGGTCCCCCGCCATCACCTGGAGGAACCACAGCCGGGCGAACAACGCGACGAAGAGGGTGATGACCATGACGGCCAGGAAGGTCAGCCGGAGTACGGAGGAGGACTCCGAGGAGGGGATCGCCATGGCGTGGTGGGACCCTTGGGGTTCGAGCCGGCTGAGCCAGGAGGGGTGGTGGATGCACCGACGCACCGCCCGGGTGCCGGACGGGCGTCCGCTCCGGAGCCGGCGCTGCCCAGTCACGCAGCCACGTCCCCCGGAACGCGCACGACGACGGTACCAGCCAGCTCCGCGCCGCCGACCGGGTCACTCGGTCCCCGCACCCCGCAGCGGGAACGCCTCGCTGATGCGGCGCACCAGGGCACCGGCAACGGGTGCGAGCAGCGTGTTGTACAGGCCGACCGCGATCGCGCCCTGCAGGACCAGGGACGCCCCGACCCTCTCGTCGGCCAGCAGCGAGGCCAGGACCCCGTAGGCGGCCGTGCCCAGGACCGAGGCAGCCGCCGCCAGCAGCAGGGGCGCGGTCAACGAGGTCGGCGCGAAGTAGGGACGGGACCATCCGACCAGCGCGCCGGCGATGCCGTAGACGAAGACCCCGAGCCCCACGGGCGAGGAGCTCACCAGCAGGTCAGCCATCAGCCCCGCCACGGCCCCGACCCGCACCCCCGCCAGGGCACCGTCACGGGTCGCGAGCACCACGGTGAGCAGCAGCAGCAGGTCGGGTCGGAAGCCGAACAGGGTCAGCGCCGGGAACAACGCGGTCTGGAGGACGACCGCAGCCAGCAACAGCAGGCCGACCACGACCGCGCGGGCGATCACGGCCCCGTGACCGCGGCACCGCGCAGGGGAGGCGACGCCTGTGCGTCGTCGGCCTCGTCGGTGCCGGTCCCGGGTCCGTCGTCCTCGGCGCCCTGGTCCTCACCGTCCTCGGCCCCGTCGTCCTCATCGCCCTGGCCCTCACCGTCCTCGTCCTCACCGTCCTCGCCTCCGTCGGTGGCTCCCGGGTCGCGCAGGGACGGAACGGGCGGCCGGCGGAAGTCGAACCCGTCGGTGCCCTCGAAGGGCGGGATGTCCTCGACGCCGGTGGTGAACACCACCACCACGTGGTGGAGTCGGGTGAAGTCCACGTACGGGTTGACCTGCACCTCAGGGGCCAGTGGAGAGGTCTCCTCGGTGCCCTGCGCGACGGTGCCGATGGGGATGCCGGCCGGGAACACCCCGCCCTGGTAGCTCGAGGTCACGATCGGGTCGCCGACGTCCACGACCGCCGCAGGGTCGAGGAGTCGGAGCACCATGGGGTCGCCACCGCGCCCGTCGAGGACCCCCACCTCACCGGTCTGCGCGGTGCGCGCCGCGGCGGAGAAGCTCGGATCGATCGCCAGCAGGACCCGGGAGGCGTTCGGGGTGACCTGGATGATCCGTCCCACCAACCCGTCGCCGTCGACGACCGGCATGCCACGCTCGACGCCGTCGAGGGCCCCGACGTCGATCGTGACCGTCCACTCGAAGTTGGAGGGCGCCAGCGCCACGACCCGGGCGGTGACGGTCGGCAGCTCGGTCCGGTCGGCGATCGCCAGCAGGTCCCGGAGCTCGGCGTTCTCCCGCTCGAGGTCGTCGAGCACGCGCCGTCGCTCTTCGAGGGCCTCGACGCGCGCGCGGAGCTCGCGGTTCTCGGACCGCACCGCGAACAGATCACCGACCGCCCCGGCCCCGTCGCTGAAGGGCCTGACGATGACCCCGACCCCGTCCTGGATCGGGCGCAGCACCGAGGTCGCCACCCCGCTGAGACGATGGAGACCGCCGTCATCCCCGCTGCGGAAATCGACCGTCACCAGCGCGATCGCGACCGCGACGACGAGCGCGAGCAGCAGGCGCACCCGACGTCGCTGGAACACCGCTCCTCCACCTCGGCCCGCAGCTCACCGGCCGTCCGGCCGCCCGTGGTGGGCGGCTCCCGCGATCAGTGGCGTGAGGACGACACCAGGACCTTCTTCAGGGCCTCGAACTCCTCGAGGCACTTGCCCGACCCGATGGCGACGGAGGACAAGGGGTTCTCCGTGGTGTGGATCGGCATCCCGGTCTCGTGCTTCAGTCGCTCGTCGAGACCCTTCAGCATCCCGCCGCCGCCCGTGAGCACGATGCCCTTGTCCATGATGTCGGCGGCGAGCTCCGGCGGGGTCTTGTCCAGGGTGTTCTTGACGGCGTCCACGATGGCGTTGACCGGTTCCTCGATCGCCTTCCGGATCTCGTCGGCCGACACGATGATGGTCTTGGGCAGGCCGGAGACCAGGTCACGGCCGCGGATCTCCGCGTGGGGCTCGTCCGGCAGCGGGAAGGCGCTGCCGATCGCCATCTTGATCTCCTCGGCGGTGCGCTCGCCCAGCATGAGCGAGTACTCCTTCTTGACGTAGCCGATGATCGACTCGTCGAGCTCGTCGCCACCGATGCGGATCGACTGGGAGGTCACGATGCCGCCGAGCGAGATGACGGCCACCTCGGTGGTACCGCCACCGATGTCGACGACCATGTTGCCGGCAGGCTCGTGGACGGGCAGGCCCGACCCGATCGCCGCCGCCATGGGCTCCTCGATGATGTAGGCCGCCCGGGCGCCGGCCTGGATCGTGGCCTCCTCCACCGCACGCTGCTCGACACCGGTGATCCCCGACGGCACGCAGACCACGACCCGGGGCTTGGCCAGGAAGCGCCGCTTGTGCACCGCGTGGATGAAGTAGCGCAGCATCTTCTCGGTCACGTCGAAGTCGGCGATGACGCCGTCCTTCAGCGGTCGGATGGCCATGATGTGGCCCGGGGTACGGCCGATCATGCGCTTGGCCTCGGACCCGACCGACAGGATGTGCCCGGTCTTGGTGTTGATCGCCACGACCGACGGCTCGTTGAGCACGATGCCTCGCCCCCGCACGTAGACGAGGGGGTTGGCCGTGCCGAGGTCGACGGCCATGTCGCGACCGAGGAACTGGAGGGTGTTGCCGATGTTCGCCGCCACGGGTGGACCTACCTATCAGGAGGACGCGTCGTCGACGCGCTGACAGCGCCGGGTGGGGTGTGGGAGACGGCGCACAGCGGGCTATGCGCCGCGAGGCGGACCGCCCGCGCACTCGCGAGGCTAACACCCAGGTCCGGGTTCCGCGTTCGCACGTGCCACCTGCGGACGGACGCCGGCTGGCCGGCCCCGGCCGCTCACACCACGCCGCGCCGCGCGAGGCTCACCCAGCGTTGCCCTCCCACCACGAGGTGGTCGAGGACCTCGACGCCGATCAGCTCCCCGGCCCGCACGAGACGGCGGGTCACGAGCTCGTCGTCGCGGGAGGGCTCAGGGTCACCCGAGGGGTGGTTGTGGGCCAGGACCAGCGCCGCCGCGTTGGCGAGCAGGGCGTCACGGAACACCTCTCGAGGGCTCATGAAGGTGTGATCGATGCTGCCGACGCTCACCGTGGCGACCTCCAGGAGGCGGTGCTTGGTGTCGAGCAGAGCGGCGAGGCACCGTTCCCGGTCCGCCCCCGCCAGCTCGGCGACGAGCACCTCCGCAGCCGCTTCCGGACTGGTCAGCGCCGGACGGTCCGTGCCGCCTGGGAGCTGCCAACGCCCGCTGCAGGCGCTCCGCGGGCAGGCGGCCAGCGCGGAACCCGTCAGCTGCCCGGCGACCGGTCCCGCCCGGAACGCGGCGGTCGGTGCCAGCTCGTCGGCTCGCTGCACCCTGGTCCTCCCCGTGTCGGTTCGGGGGCACCTTGCCGCACCGGACGGGCCCGCGGTGATCGGATCGCTGCGAGCCTGGGGAAAACCCTCGTGCCGGGCCTCAGAACCGCCCGGGGAAGAACAGCTCCAGCTCCCGGGCCGCCGAGTCCAAGCCGTCGGATCCGTGCACGATGTTCTCACCGATCACGGTGGCCAGGTCCCCACGGATCGACCCCGGGACGGCATCGACGGGGTTGGTCGCACCCATGAGGTTGCGCATCCCGGCGATGACGTCCACACCGGCCACGCACATCGCGACCAGCGGGCCCGAGGGGATGAACTCGACCAGGTCGGCGAAGAACGGCTTGTCCGTGTGCTCCCCGTAGTGCTGCTCGGCCACCTCGCGTTCCAGTGTGCGCAGTTCCAGAGCCTCCAACCGGAAGCCCTTGCGCTCGATGCGGGCGATGACCTCGCCGATCACCCCACGGGCGACGCCGTCGGGCTTGACGAGGATGAGGGTGCGTTCGGTGGCCACGGTTGGACTCCGGTGGTTGCGTCGTCAGATGGATGGGCAGGGGGACCGTCGGTCCCGGGTACTTCGGAGGTACGCAGAGAGCTCTGGGGGTGGAGCCTGCCCGACCGGCGCCGGGGGCGCCAAGCCGGCTCCCGGACCCCTGGGCAGGTCGGCGCGGTCCCCGGGGTGGTGGCGAGGGGGCCTCACTCCGGCCAGTCCAGCAGACCGTCGGCATCCTCGCCGGCTTCCTCGTCGGCTTCGTCGTCGGGCGTGAGGACGACCTCGTCCTCGAGCTGCTCGGAGATCGGGAGGTAGCGGTCACGGGCGGCCCCGACGGTGTGGAGGGACCCCACCACGAGCACGCCGTCACCCGGACCGGCCACGGCCGTCGCGAGGGTGAGGGCGGTGGCAACGTCGGTGGCAGCCTCGACCACGACACCGGTGTCGCCCCACACCTCCAGGGCAGCGGCGCGCATCTGCTCCAGGCTGGCGGCACGGGGTGTGGGCGCCCGGGTCACGATGACGTGGGACGCCGCCTCCTGGAAGGCCGACAGGATCGCCGCCACGTCCTTGTCGGCCATGCAGCCAGCGACCAGGACCAGCTCCCCGAAGGCGAAGGTCTCCCCGACCGCCCGCGAGGCGGCGAGCGCGCCGTGGGGGTTGTGGGCGCCGTCGAGCAGGACCGTCGGGTCCCGGTGGACGATCTCCAGCCGGCCAGGGATGCTGACCGCCTCCAGACCATGGCGCAGCACCTCGTCGTCCATACGGTCGAAGGCCTCCCCCGTGAAGGCGGCGAAGGCGGCCAGCGCCAGCGCGGCGTTGTCCGCCTGGTGGGCACCGAACAGCGGCAGGAGGATGTCCCCGACCTCCCGCTCGCCGACCCGCAGGGTCAGGGACTGGCCGCCGACCGCGATCGCCCGACCGACCACCGCGTGGTCCCGGCCGGCGACCCAGCGAACCGCCTCCTGCTCAGCCACGGCCGCGTCGATCACCGCGTCGACCTCGGGCTGCTGGGCGGCGGTGACGACCTGGGCGCCGGGCTTGATGATGCCGACCTTCTCACGTGCGATCTCGGCCGGGGTGCTGCCGAGCTCGCGGTGGTCGACGTCGATGGGGGTGAGGACGGCGACCTCGCCGCGGACGAGGTTGGTCGCGTCCCAGCGGCCCCCCATCCCCACCTCGAAGACGCCGACGTCCACCGGCGTCTCGGCGAACCACCACCCCGCCATCGCCGTCAGCAGCTCGAAGTAGGTGACCCGATCCGCCGCCTCGCCCTCGCGGGCCCGCGCCTGCTCGTCCAGCATCTCCGCCAGGGCTGCGCCCTCGTCGTGGACCTCGGCGAACCGGCGGGCGGAGATCGGTTGTCCGGCGATCGTCAGCCGTTCCCGCACGGTCTGCAGATGGGGGGAGGTGTAGGTCCCGGCGACCAGCCCGGCGGCCGCGCACAACGAGGCGACCATCCGGGTCGTGGACCCCTTGCCGTTGGTCCCGGTGAGGTGGATGCTCGGGTATGCCCGCTGGGGGTCACCGAGCAGGTGGCTGAGCGCGGTGATGCGCTCCAGGTCGGGGACCATCCGGCCCGGCCCGCGAGCGGCGAGGCGCTCGTGAGCCGCCACGAACCGGGCCGCGAGCTCGGCCTGCTCGGCTGTTCGGGACACGGGGACCTCGAGATGACGCGGGGCGCTGCAGCAGGGGCGACGCCGCAGGGGCGCAGCGACGGGCGGGACCGCGGCGTGCGCGGGCGCACGATCGCGGGTGTCGCGGACCCGGACGCTACCCGAGCAACGCCCGCACCTCGCTCGCGCTCCGGCAGGTCAGCGCCTGCCGTGCGAGGTCGCGGGCCTCGGACAGCGTCACCTGCCGGACCGCCTGCTTCACCCCCGGTACATCCACCGGTGGCACGCTCAGCTCGGTGACCCCGAGCCCGATCAGCAACGCGGCCACGCTCGGATC
>PWEU01000256.1 GCA_003554005.1 Nitriliruptoraceae bacterium | reverse complement strand
CCTGGACGCCAGCGGACTCGGTGGCATGGCTGAAGGCCATGGCGTGGGACCTGCGGGCCAACCTCGAGGACGAACTCCTGCGTGCCCGGCTCCTCGACGTCGATCTCGGCGAGGGCCGCGAACTCGACGACCTCTTCCCCTCGTTCCCTGGAGAGCGGCATCCGGTGATCCTTCCCCAGGGTGGCGAGAGCACGACCGGAGGGTTCGTCCCTGCCACCGGCGTGCAGGATCCCGACCAGGTCGCCGCCACCGCGGCGGCCGAGACGCGACCCCACCAGCCGGACGACGAGCGCGATGAGCTCCTCCAGTCCGCTGAGTTGCTGCGGACACCTGGCGCGGACGCTGCCCTGACGGCCGCCCACGAGGCCCTGGCACTCGCACCGGCGCTGCTCGGTGAGGGCGGGAGCGACGGCATCGGCTCGAACTCGTGGGTGCTCGGACCCGACCGCACGACGACCGGCGCACCGTTGCTGGCCAACGACCCGCACCTCGGCCCCGCGCAACCGTCCCTGTGGTACCAGGTCGGCCTGCGGTGCGAGCCGGTCGGGCCCGACTGCCCCTATGAGCTCGCCGGGTTCTCGTTCTCGGGCGTCCCGGGCATCGTCATCGGCCACAACGCACGCATCGCCTGGGGGTTCACCAACCTCGGCGCCGACGTGGCCGACCTCGTCATCGAGCGCCTCGACGGTGACCAGTACCTCACCGAGGACGGCTGGGAGCCCCTCGAGGTGCGCGAGGAGACGATCCGCGTCGCCGGCGGCGACGACGTCACGATCGAGGTCCGGGCCACCCGCCACGGGCCGCTGTTCTCCGACGTGTCAGGCAGCGGCGACGAGGTCGCGCAGGGACGGCTCGGGTCCGCCGACCCGACCGCTGCGGGCGACCTCGACGCCGGCGACCTCGAACACGCCGTCGCGCTGCGTTGGGTGGCGCTCGATCCGGTCGCGACGATGGATGCGGTGCCGCGCCTCATGCGTGCCGAGGACTGGCCGAGCTTCCGTGCAGCGGCCAGTCGGTTCGAGGTGCCCTCGCAGAACCTCGTGTACGCCGACGTGGACGGCAACATCGGCTACCAGGCGCCAGGTCGGATCCCGGTCAGACGCTCAGGCGACGGCACGGTGCCGCAGGCCGGCTGGAACGGTGCGGCGGGGTGGGACCGGTTCCTCGACTTCGAGGAGCTGCCGTGGACGCTCAACCCCGATGACGGCTACCTCGCCACCGCCAACCAGCCCGTCCTCACCCCGGGCGCGGATCCGTTCCTCGCCGTGGACGTCTCCCTCGGGCATCGCGGTGCGCGCATCGTCGAGCTCCTGGAGGCCCGCGACCGGCACGGCCCGGAGGACCTCCTGGCCCTCCAGATGGACAACCACAACGCCAACGCTGCCACGCTCGTTCCGGTGCTGACGGGCCTGGACGATCGAGCGCACGGCGGCGTCGCCCTCGTGCAGCAGGTGCTCGCGGACTGGGACCTGCAGGACGATGCGGACGCCGCCGGCGCCGCGGCCTTCAACGCGACCTGGCGCCACCTGCTCGAGATCACCTACCACGACCTCCTGCCGGAGTGGGCCTGGCCCACGGGCTCGGGGCGCTGGTGGGAGACCGTGCGCGACCTGCTGGACGAACCGGACTCGCCGTGGTGGGAGGCCCCGGGCCACCCCGAACTGGTCGGCCGGGACGACGTGCTGCATGCGGCCATGGCCCGTGCGTCCGAGGAGATGGAGGCCACCTTCTCCGACGATCCGTCGGACTGGCGGTGGGGTGAGATGCACACCTTGACGCTGACCCACAGCCCCTTCGGGGAATCCGGCATCGCGCCGATCGAGCGGATGTTCAACCGGGGACCGCTCGAACTCAGTGGCGGCACCGACATCGTCAACGCGACCGGTTGGACCGCGCACCAGGGCTACGAGGTCAACTGGGTGCCGAGCATGCGGATGATCGTGGACCTCGGCGACCTCGATGACAGCCGGTGGATCAACCTCACCGGGCAGTCGGGCCGACCGTTCCATCGCCACTACACCGACCAGGCCGAACCCTGGCGCGACGGGCAGACCATCCCCCTGACGTTCTCGCTCGACGCCACCCGGGAACACGCGGTCGACCAGCTCACACTCACCGCTCCCTGACCAGCGCAGCAAGATCCGATGGATGGGCCCTGCCGCGCGTCCGCCTCACTCCTCGTCGACCGAGGTAGCAGCGACCCACCCTCGACGGCGGTGTCCGGGAGGAGGTCGCACCGAACCTCCGACCTCCGGGTCGTTTCAGTCGCTCTCAGGAGTCATGGCACCCAGATGGCACCCAGGTAGCACCCATGATCAGGGTCTCGGCACCGCCGGGGGGTCCCTCCGGGCTCGACGTCCACGATCGGCCTCCTGGCGGCACCTGCATCGACGGGGCTGTCCAGCCTCGGCCGGCGATCGAACGGCAGGCGACTGGACGCGCAGGTCGTTCCCGCCACGCGGGAGCTGGTGGTCCTCGGAACGCCTTGCGTCGTGGCGTACCGGATCGGGCGGACCATGCCTAGGTCGATGCGGAGCGGGGCCTGGCAGCTGCCCCAGCGGTAGCGGTCAACCGCACAGAGGGCGCTGAGGCTGTCACGATGCCATCGCCGTGGCAACAGCTCCTCCAGCCTCGGAGCGCACGAGGAGCGTCATCGCTACCCGCGCTCAGGCGGGGAGCGGGATCCGGGCGATGGCTGTCTCGACGAGCGAGCCGAGGTAGAGCATCCCCTCGTGTGCCCGCACGCCGGTGACATAGTGGAACCGGTCGCCCGGACCCTGCAGGTTGTGCGTCAGGGCCCCGTCGGGCGAGAAACCGGCTACGAAGGTCAGACGCTTCGCCTGGGGCTGCAGCGCGTCGGGCAACGCCCACACCGCCTTGCGCAGCGCGGGCGGCCGGGGCAGCAGCAGGTCGAGCGCGGCGTCACGCGTCGAAGGCAGCGCGACCCACACGGTGCCGTCGGGGCCGGTGGAGAGGTTGTCGGGGAAGGCAGGCAGGTTGTCGACGATCACCTCGCGCTGACCTACACGTTCCCCGGCCAGCCACACCCTGCTGATCCGGTAGGCCCCGGTCTCAGCGACCCAGGCCGCGTCACCGTCGTGGCTCAGCGCGACGCCGTTGGCGAACGCCAGGCCTTCGGCAACGACCTCGACCTCGCCGTCCCGCCAGCGCAGCAGCCGGCCGGTCTCGGAGTGCTCGAGCAGGTCGCCCTTGAAGGGCTCGATGCCGAACCGCTGCGACGAGTCGGAGAAGAGGATGGACGCGTCGGGGTGGATCGCGGCGTTGTTGGTGAAGCACAGCGGCCGCCCGTCGAAGCGGTCGACGAGCACCTCGATCGCACCGGACGTCGGGTCCACGAGCAGCAGCCCGCGAGCCGCGTCACAGACCACCAACTGGCCGTCGTCACGGACCTCGATCCCCAGCGGCCTGCCGCCGGTGTCAGCCACGATCTCGATCCGGCGGCCGTCGGGCGTCAGCCGACAGATCCGGCCGTCGGCCAGCCCGGTCACGATGTCACCATCCGGGAGGATCGCCACATCCTCCGGGCCGCTGCCCGGGATCGGCAGTAGCTCCAGGCCCGCGAGCGCGGCGTTCTGCCGCCACGGGCCGCGACGGCCCGGCGAGCGGGGCGGCGCCCACGTCCTCGGTTCGATCGCGGGCTTGCCCATGGGGTCTCCTCCCGATGCCGAGCGGTGCGGCGGTCGGTCACAAGCAAGCACAAGGCGCATGGCGACGGGTGGAGGGGCTCCCGCAGGTCGACCGCGACGACACACTCCCGCTGGATCGCGCCCGGACCGCTGCACGGCTGCGTCAGGCCACGGCCGTGTCAGGCCACACACCACGAGCTCGCCGAAGCGCTCGAGGCGCTTGCGTTGGCGCTGCTCCACCACGTCGACGCGGATGGGATCGCGGGGGAACTGCAGAGGCGGCTGAACGACCGCTCCCTCACCGAGCTCGCAGCCCGCGCGGGCCAGCAGCCCGGCTACTACGTCCACGAGACCGATGCCGCGAACGAGGTCGTGGCCGGCCTCCATCGGTGTTGCGACGCACCCGAGGCAACGGTGCCGGCGTACGCGGGGCCGGACACGCCTGGGGAACACGCGGTGTAGCTGGCCCACGAGGCCATCCGAGCCGGGATCGAGCTCGACCCTGATGAGGTCGGGTCCCCCTGCCCCGACCGGATCCTGCTCCCCGACGATCTGCGGCAGACCTGATCCACAGCGGGCGTCACATCGAGCAACCCAGCACGGTGTCATCGGCGGGGCCGCAGGAGCTCGATCCCGCATCTCCGGTGGCGAAGAGGCTGCGTCTCCGAGAGAACGGCCGTTGGGTGAGCATCGTGGCGTTCGCTCCCGCAGCACGCCAGCCTGCGGGAGACGCCTGTCGTGTCAGCGTGGGGTGAGCGACCGGACGTGCACCAGCTCATCGACGAGTTCGTCCAGGAGTTGCTCCTCGTGCGCCGCACGGCTACGGCCCACGATCGCGGGCGTCATCGCCACGAGCCTGCGCGCCACCCACACCCGGCCGCGAAGGACGGCGCGGTTCCGGTGACCGACGGCCCGCACCGGCGCTCCCGATCGGCGCTGGACCGCCCGGGCCTACCGCCGCAACGGATGCAGGCGACGCGCCGGGTGGCGGGAGAGCATGCGGTGGAACTCACGTGTCGCCCAGCTCGCTCGCACGTGGAGCGGCACCGCAGACGTGACCTCCTCGCCATCGAGGTGCAGCATGCCAGCGACGGTGTCGGCGACACCTCCACCACGCGCCTCCGCGTACCAGGTGGCCGTCCACGTGCTGGTCGACGGCGGCCGCAGCACCTGGCCGGCCTCGTTGCCGTCCTCGTCGAGCTCCATGTCCCACCAGGGTTGGGGTCGCGGAAGGTCGGCGCCGAACACCCACGGGGTGTCGATCGCGGCGACCTCACGCTGGACGAGCCCCACGACGCAGTCGAGGTGGCCGCAGCCGTTCTCGTCGTAGCGACGGAGCAGCTGCCCGTCGGAGGTGAACGCGACGACCAGCGGTCGGTCGTGGGGCCACGAGGCCGCCAGCGCATCCGCGAGACGCGCGTCGATCCAGCGATCGAACCGGAGCCGCGCCTGCCCTCGTGACCGAGCCCCGTCGGTGGGCGCGGGCCCAGAGGTCTCACGGAACACACGGTGCGCGCGGGGGGGGGTCGCGAACGCCTCGGGCACGAGGTGCTCGGCGAAGCTGGCGAAGATCTCATGTTGGAGGGTGTCGTCGTCCACGGCGGCTCCGTTCGAGGCCCGACCGGACGGGCTCCGGCCGGGTGGACAGCCACCTTCGCGCGCACCCGTGACACCGCGGGGACCGTTGTCCACAGGGACCGACCCGAGGTGACCTCCGGCCCCGCACGACGACCAGGATCACGGGCGCTCGTGATCGCGGTGCGCGAGGAGCAACTCGTGAACGATTTCGTCGAGGAGCTGCTCCTCGTGGACCGCGCGGCCGCGGGACACGATGGCGGTCGTCAGTTGCGGATCCCAACTCGCTTCGGGCGGAGCGGCCCCCAGCGGCCGGCCGGCGCTCGCGGCCGCCGCCTCGTACTCCTCCCTGCCCATCCGCCACGGCGTCGCACCGAACCGGTCGACGAGCAGGTTCCCGATGCGGATCCCACCACCGTCGAAGTCGACGTGGAAGTCCAGTGCCATGCCGGATTCCGTCAGTTGGACCAGCAGGGTCTGCACCGCTCCCGACGGCTGCCCGTCGGTGCACACCACCGCCGGCGCCGTGGACCCGCAGCGGTCGGTCACCGCTGCGACGACGGTCGGGTTCTCGCACACCAGCACCCGCTGACCTGCCAGACACGACCAGTCGGGACGATGGCGCACCAGCGTCCGCAGGGTCACGCGGCACGGCTCACCAGCGTCGGCGTGGGCGCGGAGCACCCGCGCGAGCAGTCCATCGCCGCCTGGGCCCAGCCCAGCGACGAGCGCCGGTGCGGACAGCTCGTCGAGGAGCACGCCGACCCGGGCCCACAGCGCCCGACGCTCGGCGGCGCTGCGATCGCGCCGCGGCAGACCGGTGACCGCCTCGATCCCGCGCAGCACGAGCGTGGCCAGCGAGGTGTCGTCGTCCAGGGCGTGGCTGTCACCCAGGGTGGTCGCGGCCAGCTGGGACAGCGGCACGGCATCGGCGGGCAGCCGACCGAACACCAGCAAGGCCTGCTGACCGAGGTCGGCCGCGGTTGCGGCGTCACCTGCCAGCCGGCGCAGCAACCCGGTCGCCACCAGCTCATCCGCCCAACCGGCCAAGGCCGGGTCCAGCTCCGTCGCGTCGGCGCGGAGACGCTCGTGTACAGCCGTCCATCGCTGCTGCTCCGCTGCCGCCCGGGCGGTTCGGTCGACCACGTGGCCCCGGAGCACCTCGACCAGCGATGGAAGGTCGGGCGCGATACCGGCGTTGACGACGATGCGCTGGAGCTCGGCCACCTCGATGCTGATGGAGCCTGCCGTGGTAGGACGACGGCCCGTCAGGCGCTCGACCGCGTCGCGTTGCGCGTCCGTTGGCTCGGTGAGACGGAGCCGTGCAGGGAGCGGCTGTCCGCGCTCGAACCGGCCCTGCAACCGGTCGATGAGCCACGCCAGGTCGGCGCCGAACAACGCCTCCGCCCGCCGACGGTCGACCGTCACGGTGCGCGCTCCGAGGTGGCGGCGTCGACGACCTCGAGTCGGTCGCGTCCGTTCCAGACCCAGCGGTGCACGCCGATGGCGTCGATGCCGGGGCGGGTGGAGAGCTGGTGGATCGCGATGGCCGGGACCGTCGGATAGCAGGCCCACTCGCGCTCGCTGGTCATGACGACATCGAGGTCGAAGCGGACCAGCAGGTCGAGGCACTTGGCCCGCATGTCGCCATCGATCCCGACGAAGGCCTCGTCGAGGGCGATCAGCCGGGGTGCGTGCTCGTCGGCGCTGCGGTAGTGCGCAGCGGCGGCAGCGAACTGTGGCACGGTCAGGGCGAGCGCCTTCTCCCCGCCCGAGCCGGTGCCGTGGGTGCGGCGGGTCAGGCGGACCCAACTGCCCTCCTGTTCGCGCTCGACCGCGAACAGGTGCCAGCGGCGGTAGTCCAGCGCCGTGGTGAGGTGCTCCTGCCAGCTGGCGGTGTCGTCGGCGTCGCGGACCTCGCGGATGCGGGCATGCAGGAACGCACCGAGGGCCTCCCGGTCCTGGACCGACCAGACATGATCGGCCGCGAGCAGTCGCCGCCGCGCGTCAGCGAGTGCCTCGGGCCCGTCGACCCGGGGCTTCCAGCTGAAGCGCAGCCGCATGCCGGTGCTGGTGGGTCGGGCAGCGAGTTCGGCGTTCATCGCGGCGACCATCGCCTCACCGGCGCGGATCAACTCGTGGAGCTGGGTGGCGACCTCGCCGACGAGGTGGTTCTCGAGCACCTCCCGCTCCCGGGCGTCGAGCAGGCTCTGGCGGTGGGTGACCTCGTCGGCGAGCTGGGCACACAGCTCGGGCATCGAGGTGGTGCGGCCCTGGAAGCCGCTGGTGACCACGAACAGGTCGTCGTCGAAGGTCCCGGCAGGCTGCAGCGCGTGTGGGAGCAGTGCCTGCTCGAGGGTGGTGTAGTGGCCATGCAGGCCGCGCTGGACGCGTTCCCAGTCGGCGTCGTCCGCGGCGACGTCGGCCAGCTCGTCGTTGACGCGGCGGGCGGTGCGCACGGCCGGGTCGGGGGCCCACGCCGCGTCCCCTTCGGGTGCCTCAGCAGCGGCCGCGACGCCGGCCACGTCGAGGAAGCCCGCACCCGCCAGCCGGCGGAAGCGCTCGACCTCACGGGCGCGATCGGCCTCCTGCTCGGTGAGGGTGCCCGTGAGCTGCGCCGCCGCGGTGGCGGCGCCCGTGCGGGCGACCACCTGCTCCTCGCGTCGCCGGGCCACCTCGTCGCGCTGCTCGGAGAGCCGCAGTTGGCGCGCGCGGGCCTGCTCGACGCGGGCGATGATCTCCGCAGCGGAACGGCCGACCGCCTCCTGGAGCGTGTCGCGTCGCGTGGCGGCGTCGGCAGCGATCCGGCGCGCGTCCTGCGCCTGCCTCTTCCGGCGGTCACGCTCATCGACGGCGTTGTCGTTCTCGACGGTGGCGGTGTCCAGCGTGCGCAGGCTGACGGCGTGGACCTTGCATTCGGCCCACAGATCGGTCAGTGCGGCCCGGTAGGCGGCGAGATCGGCCAGCAACGCCTGCGGGTCAGCCGCCCGCTCGGGCATGCCGAGGTCGGCAGCCGCGTCGGCACGGGCGGTCTCGGCGGCCTCCAGGCGCGCATGCCGCTCGGCGACCTCCGCCTCCACGGTCGCGACCCGCTCGCGATGGTGCTGCAGCTGCGCGCCAGCGCGCGTGAGGGCGTAGTGCGCCTCACGCAGCGCGTCCTCGCCGGGCGCGTCGGCGCGTTCGGCCTCGGCGGTGGCGACCATGCGCGTGACCTGATCCCGGCGGCGGGCGAGGTCAGCCAACTGCTCGTCGAGCTCCGCCAACTGCACGTCCAGCTCGGCCAGACGGCGCTGGCGGGCGCGTTCGCGTGCCGCATGGCCCAGGTGCGCGAGCTCGTCCTTGCGCCAGCGCCCGTACAGCGGACCGAGCCGCCAGCGGCCGTCGGCTGCGACCCAGACCCCTGCGTCCTCGGTGGCGGCGATCCGGGCGAGCAGCGCCGCGACGTGCTCGGGCGGTACCGCGGCAGCCTCGGTGTCGCCGGGCGCGACCGCCGGGACCAGCACGGACCCGAGCCCGCCGTCGGGCCGTGGTGGCGTGTCGGTGGGGATGAGGACCGTGTCGTCGGCATCGACCAGTCGACCATCGGGCGTCACCCAGGCGTCCAGCAGCCCGGCGGCCTCCAGGGCGGCCTCGTAGCCGGCCGCGTCTCCGGCGGTGACGCCGGGCGCGAGGTCGACCAGCCGCCACAGCGGCGCCCCGGCCCGTCCGGCCCGGGCGGCGGCGTCGCGGGTGTGCGGGGAGGGCGGCGGCAGCGCCACCCCGGCGGCCACCTCGTCGCGCT
>PWEU01000340.1 GCA_003554005.1 Nitriliruptoraceae bacterium | reverse complement strand
CGGGCCTCCGGTGCCGCCGCCGGGCCTCCGGTGCCGCCGCCGGGCCTCCGGTGCCGCCGCCGGGCCTCCGGTGCCGCCGCCGGGCCTCCGGTGCCGCCGCCGGGCTTCCGGATCGCCGCCGGTCAGAGCTCCTCGAGGGCTTCGCGCAGCCGCCCCGCCATCTCATCCAGCCCGTCACGGTCGGGGGGCGCGTCGTAGTCCACCCGCAGCATCACCGAGTCATCGGGCTGCCGGGGGATCACGTGCAGATGGGCGTGCCAGATCTCCTGGCCTGCGACGCTGCCGTCGGCCAGGAACAGGTTGACGCCAGCGGCCAGCCCGAGTTCCCACTGCGCGACGGCGATCTGCTGCGCGAGCCGGAAGAGCTCGGCGCCATCCTCAGGCTCCAGGTCGACGAGCCCGACCGCGTGGCGCCGGGGTACGACGAGCGTGTGGCCCGGCCCCACCGGCAGGATGTCCAGGAACGCCACGGCTCGCTCGGTCGCCGCGACGAAGGACCCTTCGGTCTCCCCATCGAGGATCGCGCAGAAGATGCAGTCACGGGCCACGCGGGCACCTCTCGTTCGGCGTGTGCACCCCACTCTGCCCGACGCGCGAGCGTTCTGCAGCCACCGGTGCCAGCCTCACCACCGGTAGCCTGCCGCCCATCCGCCCCGTCGCCGTCGTCGAGGCTCCATCCATGCCGAGCGCCGCCATCCCCCTGCTCGACGCCGACCAGGCACGGGCTGGTGACGAGGCGGCGGTCGCGGCCGGTGACACCTGGGCCGGTCTGATGGAGCGCGCGGCCGGGCCCCTGGCCCGGGGTGTCGTGGCGGCGGCCGGTGGGCGTGCCAGCGGTCGCCGCGTGGCGCTGCTGGTCGGCAAGGGCAACAACGGCGGAGACGGCTGGGCGGCGGCGCGCCGCCTCGTCCGTGAGTACGGCGCTCACTGCACGGTCGTCGCCGTGGACGGGGTGGACACCCCCGCCTCCGAGGAGGCCGCCGCCAACCGCGCCGCCTGGATCGACGCGGGGGGCCGCACCGTCGTGGGCACCGACCACCTCGACGAACTGCTGGTGGACGCGGACGTGGCGGTGGACTGCCTCCTCGGCACCGGGTCGAGCGGTGCGCCTCGGGGCGCGGCGGGGGAGGCTGCCGAGGCCCTCCGTCGAGCCCACTGGCTCGGGACCGTGGTCGTCGCCTGCGATCTGCCGAGCGGGGTGTCCGCCGACGACGGCAGCGCCGCGCCGACGGCCGTGATCGCCGACGTGACCGTGACCTTTGGGGCCGTCAAGCGGGGGTTGCTGCTGCACCCGGCGGCGGAGCACACCGGGCGGCTGCTGCTCGGGTCGCTCGGCCCGACCTACGACCGCCACGCCCGGTTGACGGCGAGGTGGTCCGCCCTGACCCCGCAGGCAGCGGCGCCGGAGGGGCTGCCGGCGGCCGCGGACAAGCGCGCCCGGGGCGTGGTGCTGGCCGTGGCCGGGGCGGCGGGGACGACCGGGGCTGCGGCGTTGGCTGCCGAGGGGGCGCTGCGGTCGGGGGCTGGCCTGGTCACCGTCGCGACACCCGAGCGGGTCCGCGGCGAGGTGGCGGCCCGGGTCGACGCGGGGGTGATGGTGCGGGGCTTGCCGGAGACGGTCGACGGGGGCGTGCACGACGACGCCGTCCACGCGCTGCCACCGCTACCGACCGGGGCGGGGGCGGTGCTGGCTGGGCCGGGACTCGGAACGGGTGCCGGCGTCGCCGCACTGGTCGCCGTGCTCCGCCACCGCGCGGCACGGCTCGTGCTCGACGCGGACGCGCTCAACGTGCACCGGGACGACCCGGGGTCCCTCGCCGACCACCTCGGTGCCTTGGTGCTCACGCCCCACGAGCGGGAGCTGGCCCGCATCGGTGGGGGCAGCGACGGTCACGACGCCTTCGCCCGCCGGGTGGAGCGCGTACCGGAGCTCGCTCAGCGGTTGCGTGCGACCATCGTGGCGAAGGGGCCGGGCACGCTCGTCGCGGCCCCCGACGGGCGGGTATGGGTGACCCCGATCGGCGGTCCCGAGCTGGGCTCGGGTGGGACCGGGGATGTGCTGACGGGCATCATCGCGACGGCGATCGCTGCCGCCGACGACCTCCCTCTGGCGGTCGCACGTGCCGTCTGGTGGCACGCTGCGGCCGGGCTGCGGGCCGGGCGGGACCGGGCCGGTCGGGCTACGGCCACGGATCTGCTGATCGCGCTGCCGCAGGTGCTCGGCGGTCTGCGGCGGGGTTCGGGGGTGGGCGACGCCGAGGTGTCCGGGGGCGGCCTGGCGGTGTCCGGTGGGGGGCCGGCCACGTTCGATGGCGGGCCGGCCACGTTCGATGGCGGTCCAGCCGCCGTCCAGCGTGCCGCCGCCTGGGGGGCCCTGCCCTGGGAGGGGTGGGCACGGCGGGAGGAGGAGCGATGACCGCCGTCCACGCCACCGACAGCCGCACCACAGCCGTCGCCGCCGGCCTGCGACCGACCCGCATCGAGGTCGACCTTGACGCGATCCGGCACAACGTGGGCCGGCTCGCGGCCCTGGCCGGCGGTGCCGAGATCTGCGCCGTGGTGAAGGCCGACGCCTACGGTCACGGCGCCGAGGCCGTCGCGCGAGCCGCCGTGGAGGCCGGGGCCACCTGGCTGGCGGTCGCCCTGGCGGAGGAGGGGCTGCAGCTGCGCGACGCCGGGATCGACGCGCGCATCCTCCTGCTGTCCGAGCCACCGGTGGCCGCGATCGCCGACCTTCTCGCCGCCGACCTGACGCCCACCGTGTACCGCGAGCCCTTCATCGCCGCGCTCGACGCTCAGGGCCAGGGCCGGGGCCGGCCTGTCCTCGTGCACCTGAAGGTCGACACTGGTATGGCGCGGGTAGGCGTCCCGCCGGAGCACTGGCAGGCACGGTTCGAGCAGGTGGCAACCGCTCCGGGTGTGGAGCTCGAGGGGCTGTGCACCCACCTCGCCCGTGCCGATGAACCCCCGGTGGACACCACCTCGCAGCAGCTGGCCGCCTTCGACCGGGCCATCGCCCAGGCGGCTCGGGTCGGGCTCCACGCGAGGCTGACGCACGCGGCCAACACCGCGGGGGGCCTGCTGCATCCCGGGTCCCACCATGTCCTCGTCCGGCCGGGTATCGGTGTGTACGGGCTGTCGCCCTCCAGCGAGGGGGACGCGGCCGAGCACGGGTTGTGTCCGGCGCTGCGGCTGGTCTCCGAGGTGTCCTTCGCCAAGCACGTCGCGGCGCACACGCCGGTGTCCTACGGGCACCGGTGGCGGGCCCCGGAGGCCGGGTGGGTGGCGACGGTGCCGATCGGCTACGCCGACGGGGTCCCCCGTCGCCTCACCAACCGCATCCAGGTCCTCCTGGGCGGTCGTCGTCGGCCCGTGGTCGGCGCGATCACGATGGACCAGTTGATGGTGTGGTGTGGCGATGAGGAGCCGGTGGTCGGCGACGAGGTGGTGCTGCTCGGTGCCGCGAGCCGCGCGCCCGCGTCGGGACCGCCGCAAGGTCCGCCGCCAGGGCCGCCGTCAGGACCGTCGCAATGGCCGCCGCCAGGACCGCCGCCCGGAGCGCCGCAAGAGCTGCCGCCCGGAGCGCAGCCGAGGCCGAGGCCGGGGACCGACCCGGAGACCGACCAGGCCCCCGGCGCGGAGGCGGCAGCGGCCGACGGCACACCGACCGCATCCCCCCCGCTGCAGGTGCGCGCCGAGGAGTGGGCCGAGGCTGCCGACACGGTGACCTACGAGATCGTCACCTCCCTGACCACCCGCCTGCCGCGCATCCACCTCGGCGTCGCTCACTAGCCTGGGCTCGACGACGATGCCGGCGAACGGTGCCGTCCGGCGGCAACGGCGCCCGCGGGCCGCAGCCGCGCTGGCGTGTGAACCCACCGCACCTCGTCGTCCCACCCACGGCATCGGAGATCCCCTTGGCACGGCGAGGCTCGGTAGCGGTCGGGGTCGGTGCTGCGTTGGTCGCGGGTGCGGCCGCCGGGTTCCTGCTCGAGCGCGCTGTGGTCCGTGGACGACTGGTCCCGGAGATCGAGCCCGTCGAGGTGCCGCTGGGCAGCCTCGAGGGTGAGGTCAGCACCCTGGAAGGTCCGCAGGGGACCACGATCCGCGTCGAGACCTACGGGCCGGAGGACGGCCCCGAGCTCGTGCTGTCCCACGGCTGGGTGTGCACGGGCCGGGCCTGGCACGAGCAGGTCCTGCGCCTGTCCGACAGGTACCGGATCGTCACCTACGACCAGCCCGGGCACGGTCACAGCGCCGGCCCGGACAGCGGCGTCTACGACCTCGACCTGCTCGGTGACACGCTGGCACAGGTGCTCGACCGCTGCACCCGTCGCGACAGTGTGGTCGTCGCGGGCCACTCCCTGGGCGGGATGACCCTGCTCAACGCCGTCCGACGCCACCCGGCGCGGGTCCGTGACCGGCTCGCCGGCGCGGTCCTGCTGTCGACGACCTCCTCGGCGCGTGCCGACCGGCTCACCCTGGAGTGGGGGATCCGCGCCGTCGCGCGCCTCGACCGGGGCATCCGCCGGTTGGTGCCGACGCTGCGCGATCCCCGGGTCATCAGCAGCGCCGAGCGGGTGTGGTCCTCCACCTCGGATCTGTCCTTCCTGATCGCGCGGTGGACCGCGGTCGGTCCCGAGGCCGACCCCGCCATCGTGGCCTTCACCCAGCAGATGGCCCTGGAGAGCGGGTTCGACGTCGTCGCCGGGATGGTCGAGGCCGTGCTGGGGGTGGATGAGGACGCGGGCCTCGACTGCCTGGTCGACGTGCCGACCACGCTCATCGTGGGCCCCCAGGACCGGCTGACCCCGGCCACGCTGACCCGTCGGATGGCCCAGCGCTCCCACGCGGCGGTGGTCGAGCTGGCCGACGTCGGGCACATGAGCCTGCTGGAGGCCGGTGAGGACACCAGCGAGGTGTTGCTGCGGCACCTGCGGGGCGAGGTGGCCCGGTCCGAGGACGGGAGGTGGGAGCTGGCCGGGACCGGCGACGTGTGGCGCAGCGTGGACCCGGCGCTGGCGGTGGCCGAGGAGGCCGGCTGATGGCGCTCGGGGTGGACGGGGTGCGCATCGGCACCTGGACCGCGCCCGGGGCCGTTTCCGGCTGCACCGTGGTCCTGCCGCCGCCGGACACCGTCGGCGCCATGGCGGTGCGTGGGTCGGCGCCGGGGACCCGTGAAGCCGCGGCGCTCGGCGCGATGGGCAAGGTCCAGGTGTGTCATGGGGTCCTGCTGAGCGGCGGATCGGCCTACGGGCTGTCGGCGGCCGACGGGGTCGTGCGGTGGCTCGAGGCCCGCGGGCTCGGGTACCCGGTCGGGGACGCGGTCGTGCCGATCGTCGCAGCGGCCATCGTGCTGGACGCCGCCGTGGCGCACTCCGCCTCCCGGCCGGGGGAGAAGGCCGGCTGGCAGGCCTGCGAGGCCGCGACCGAGGACGACCCGGCCGAGGGCCGGGTCGGGGTCGGCGCCGGCTGCAGCGTGGCCAAGGTGGCCGGTCTCGAGCACGCGTGGCGCAGCGGCCAGGGCGTCGCCGTCCGTCGGGCCGGCGGGGTCACCGTCGGCGCGCTGGTCGCCAACAACGCGGTCGGCGAGGTGATGGGTGACGACGGTGCCTGGCTACTGCGCGCCCGCGTCCCCGACGCCGCCGAGCGGTTCCCACTCATCGACCCCTTCTCCGCGGCCGCACCCGGCCCCCCCAGCAACACCGTCATCGGCTGCATCGTCACCGACGCGGCGCTGTCGAAGCGGGACGCGTACCGGGTCGCCGACCTCGGCCACTCCGGCATCGCGCGGGCGTTGCGCCCGGCGCACACCGAGGCCGACGGCGACGCCCTGTGCTGCCTGGCCACGGGACGGGTGCCGGTGAGCGTCGACCTGGTGGCCCACCTGGCCGCCGAAGTGGTGGCCGAGGCCAGCCGGCGTGGCCCGTTGCTGGCCACCTCGGGGGCGAGCCTGCCGGGCGGGCCCACCCTGCCGGGGATGGCCGGGCGATAGGTGCACGACCACCCGGTTCGGTCGGTGGCCGGATGGACGTGGGACGACCACGGCGGTTACGTTCTCGTCCGGTCGAGCGGTCGACGACGCCTGCTCGGCAGGGAGGTCGCCAGTGCCCACGACGTGCCCCCCGATCGATCCTGGTCCGCGATCAGCCCGCGGACACGAGCGCGCGGTGAAGGGGTGTACGGCCTGCGTCCTGCACGAGGAGCGAGCGCAGCCCGTCGTCGGCGACGGCCCCAGGGACGCGCGATTGCTCATCGTGACCGACGTTCCGCGACGCCACGAGGACATCCACGGACATGCCCTGGCGGGCAGTACCCGCAACGTCCTCGACGAAGCACTCCTCCACGTCGGGCTCGACCCCGCATCGGTACGTCGGACCTCGGTCGTGCGCTGCCGCCCGCCCGAGGATCGGACACCCACCGACGGCGAGGTGGCGACCTGCTCCGCTCACCTGTCGGGTGAGCTCGGCCTGGTGTCGCCCGAGGTCATCGTCAGCCTCGGCGCGATGCCCACCTCGGTGCTGCTGGGCCGCCCCGTGCGCCTCGAACGGGTGGCCGGCTACCGACTGGACATCCTGGGCGGGGTCACCCTGATCCCCACCTTCCATCCTTCGGAGGTGGTGCGCGGGGTGCCGGCGGCATCGGTCGCGCTCCGACGGGACCTGGCCGTCGCCAAGGCGGTGCTGGACGGGCGGATGGGCAGCGGTGCCGAGGCCCGCTCCGAGCTACGGTCCCGGCTGCAGCAGCAGGCTCGGCCGTCGGCCACCGGGCCTCGCGTCCACGCCTGAAGGGCGTCGCGGCGCCAACGACCACCCGGGCCGAGGGGAGGCCCCGGTGTCGTCGCGCATCACCCTGACCACCACCTCGCCTGAGGACACCTGGGTGGCTGCCGCCGCCATCGCGGGGCTACTCCGCGCCGGCGATGTCGTGGCGCTCAGCGGGGACCTCGGCGCAGGCAAGACCTGCTTCGTCCAGGGGGCAGCCGATGGGCTGGGGGTCACGCTGCCGGTCACCTCGCCGACGTTCGTGCTGGTCAAGCTGCTGCCCGCACCGGTCCCTGTCGTGCACGTCGACGTGTACCGGCTCGAGGGGCTGAGCAACCTCGACGACCTCGGTGAGGACGTGTTCGCCCCCGACGTGGTGACCTTCGTCGAGTGGGCCGACACGATCCGGGCGCTCCTGCCCGAGGACCGGCTGGAGGTCGTCCTGGCCGAAGGTGACGATCCCGCCGACGAGCAGGCGCGGCAGTTGACCCTGCATGCCCACGGGCCCCGGTGGGCGCCCCGCATCGAGGGCTTGGAGCAGGTCTGCCAGCCCTGGAGGTGACGCCGCTGGCCGGCCGGGGGGTGCGGGCCGGCCGGGGGGTGCGGGCCGGCCGGGGGGTGCGGGCCGGCCGGGGGGTGCGGGCCGGCCGAGGGTCTGTCGGGGTCGGTCGGGCGTGCCGGCGGTGCTCAGCGGTCCGTTCGACCGGACGTGCGCGTCGGCGCCCGGGATGCGAGGCTGTCAGGGACCGCTGCCGTCCCGGTGTCGGTCCCGGTGATGAACCGCTGCAGGCGAGGAGGGTGCCCACGGTGCTGGTGCTCGGTATCGAGACGTCCACAGCACGCTCGTCGGTGGCCCTGGTCGACACCGACCGGGTCGTGGCCTCGGCGAGCCTCGGGGTGGCGCGGCGGCACGGGGAGTTCCTGGCCCCCGCGATCGCGTTCTGCCTCGAGCAGGCCAGCATCGAGGTGGACCGGATCCACGGGGTCGTCGTCGGGATCGGTCCGGGGCTGTTCACGGGGCTCCGGGTCGGCATCGCGACCGCCCAGAGCTTCGCAGCCGCCCGGCACCTGCCGGTCGTCGGGCTCAGCGGGCTGGACGTGCTCGCCTTCCGGGCCCGCTACACCCGCCGGGCCATCTGCGCCGTGGTCGACGCGCGCCGCGGGGAGCTCTTCTGGGCTTTCTACCGTCCGGCGCCGGGTGGGGTGCAGCGGGAGACGGACCCGGTCGTGGGCCGCATCGACCAGCTGACCGCGGAGATCCAGGCCCACGGCGGCGACGTGCTGGTACTCGGCGACGGGACCCTGACCGAACGGCAGCAGCTGCTCGACACCGGTGCGGAGGTGGCCGGGCCCGAGCTCGCCTGGCCCGACGCCGCCGACCTCGCCGAGCTGGCGGTCCCGCGGTTCGTCCGCGAGGAGACGATCAGGCCCGACGAGCTCCGGCCGGTCTACCTCCGGGAGGCCGACGCCCGGATCGGCTGGCAGCAGCACGGCGGCCCCGCCGGCGGCCCCGCCGGCGGCCCGGTCGACGGCCCGGTCGACGGCCCGGTCGGCGACCCCGCGTGAGCCAGCACCCCGACGGCGAGGCGGTCGCGCGGCCCGTGACGTGGCGCAGGCCACGGACGAGCGGGTCGGGGACGGACCGGACGCCGCCGAGCGCGCTGACCGAGGGGCTGCGCACCCGTGGCGCACGGGGCATCACTCTCGAGGTCGGGGACGGCAACCTCGGTGCCCCCGCGATGTACCGTGGTCCGGGCTTCGCGGTGGAGGGACGCCGCCCCGGCTACCTCCTCGACCGAGAGGACGCGCTGCTGCCGTGGCAGCACGAGCCTGGTGGCGCGCGGGACGATGGGCCTTCCTCCGGTCGCCTCCGCGACCCCGCGACCCCACGACCCCGAGCGACATCGTGACCGAAGGAGGCTGAGATGCTGGTGCTCGGCATCGAGACCTCCTGCGACGAGACGGCCGTCGGCATCGTCGAGGACCGCTTCCACCTGCGGGCCAACGTGATCGCCTCCCAGGTGGAGCTGCACGCGCCCTACGGCGGCGTCGTCCCCGAGGTCGCGGCCCGCGCCCACCTCGAGGCCCTGCTGCCCACGGTGGACACCGCGCTCGTCCAGGCCGGGGTCCGGCTCTCGGACGTCGACGCCGTCGCCGTCACCGCCGGGCCCGGACTGGCCGGGGCCCTGCTGGTGGGGGTCTCGGCGGCCAAGGGGCTCGCCCTGGCCCACGACCTGCCGCTGCTCGG
>PWEU01000035.1 GCA_003554005.1 Nitriliruptoraceae bacterium | reverse complement strand
GACCTGGCCGCCTACACCCGGCTCGTCGAGAGCACCCGGCGCCTGACCGAGCACGACCCACCCTGACCTCCGAAGCTGCTGCTCGGTGCGTCGGCCGCCTGCACCACCGTCACCGGACGCGGAGTGCATCTCGAGGACCAGGCCAGCCTCGCCGAGGGCCGGCCGACCCGCGGCCGCGAGCAGCGCAACGCGGCTGCGCGGGGGCGCGGGTGCGCGTTCCGGCACCGGGTTCGAACGGTTCCCACTGCGGGCTGGAGTGCCCGACCCCGACCGACGGTTGCTTCCTCCGTCCGTGCCGCGACCGCGCAGCGGACACCGACCAGGGTCGCGACCCGCGCGCCCTGGCGACCGCCCCTGAGGAGGAGCCCATGACCGCAAGCTGCACGAACCTCGACCTCGACGCCTTCGAGTCGACCCGCCGGAGCATCGAGGCCGACCCGACCCTGGGCACCGGTTCCTTCCGCACGCTGACCCGCTGGGAGGACGGCGCGCGCGCACGCACGACCGCCAGATCCTTCTCCATCGAGACCGACGAGCCGGCGCCGCTCGGGGGGACCGACGCGGCCGTCGATCCGATGGAGCTGCTGCTCGCGGCTCTCGGCACGTGCCTGACGATCGGGTGGGTGACCCAGGCAGCCAAGCGGGGACTCGACTACCGGGACCTGCACATCGAGGTGGAGGGCACCTTCGACCTGCGGGGCTACCTCGCGTTGGATGAGGCGGTACGTCCCGGCTTCGAGGCGATCGACTACCGGGTCACGGTCGACACCGAGGCGACGGCCGAGCAGCTCGAGGAGATCCGCCGAGCGGCTGAGGCGACATCACCGATGTTCGACAACATCCTCGCCGCGACACCGGTGCGGGCGGAGGTGGCGGTCGCCGTGCCGTGACCCGGTCAGCCGGCGACGGGCCTCGATGTCACGGCTGGGAACCGAGAAGGTGCCCGCGGATCGGACGGCGAGCTAGTCCCGGACCTCGCAGGCCGCGATGGCCGCGGCAGCCGTGATCAGCCCGACGTGGCTGAAGGCCTGGGGCACGTTGCCGAGCAGCGCACCACCGCCATACTCCTCGGCGAGCAGATCGAGGTCGTTGCGCACGCCCGCAGCGCGCTCGAAGGTGGCGCGCGCGCCCTCGGCATCGCCGGCCAGTGCCTTGGCGTGGGCGAGCCAGAAGGTGCACAGCAGGAAGGAGCCCTCCTCACCCTCGAGCCCGTCCCCGCCCTCGTAGCGCGAGACGAAACCGTCCTCGTCCATCAACCGATCCTCGACCGCCGCGATCGTCGCCAGCACGCGGGGGTCGTCGCCGGGGAGGAAGCCGACGATCGGGAGACGGAGCGCACTCGCGTCCAGCGATGTCGAGCCGAAGGCCTGGGTGAAGGCGCCGGTCTCCGGATCGACGCCACGGTCGAGGATCGCGTCGCGGATCCGGTCCCGCTCCCTGTGCCATCGTTCGAGCTCGGCCTCGGAGGGCACGAGGACCTCGGCGAGCTCGATCGCCCGGTCGAGCGCCACCCAGCACATCAGCTTCGAGTTCAGCATGTGCTGCGGCGCGTTGCGCACCTCCCAGATGCCATGGTCCGCCTGCTCCCACCTGTCGATGGCGGCCTGGGCGAGCTGACGCAGGAACCACTGCGTGGTCTCGTCGAGCGGACCGAGCTGGTCCCGCAGCCGGGCGACCGCACCGAGGACCTCGCCGTAGACGTCGAGCTGCTGCTGGCCGTACGCGCCGTTGCCGATCCTGACCGGCCGGCTGTCACGCCAGCCAGCGAGGTGGTCGAGGGTGCGCTCGGCCAGGTCGTGTTCGCCGGCGACGCCGTACATGATCTGGGTCTTCGAGCCATCCCGCAGGTCGCTGGCGGCCGCACCGACCAGCCACTCGACGAACGCCCGTGCCTCGTCCGGGCAGGCCGCGATCCACAGTGCGTCGAGCGTCAAGGAGGCATCCCGCAGCCAGGTGTAGCGGTAGTCCCAGTTGCGTGAGCCGCCGATCTCCTCCGGCAACGACGTCGTCGCCGCTGCGACCACTGCACCCGTCGGCTGGAACGTCAGTCCCTGCAGGATCCGACCGCTGCAACGCACCAGCTCCGGCCAGGGACCGTCGTAGTGCTGGTGCTCGGCAGCCCAGCGCTGCCACGCAGCGGTCGTGTCCTCGAGGCGCTCGGCCACCTCGGTGGGTCGCCACCGAGGTGGTGTCGTCTCCCAGGCCCGGGCCCACTGCAGGGCGAAGGTCGCCTCCTCGTCGACCGACAGGGTGACCGTCCCCTCGGCGCGACTCTGGTCGAGCTCGAGCGGGACCTGTGTCCACAGCGCCAGGGCGTCGGGCGCGCCCTGGGTCAGCATGCCGCCGTCGACGGCCCGCAGCAGCGGCCGGGCCAGGCCGTACTCCGGCCGTGGGGCGAAGGTCACCGCCACCTCGACGCTGCCCTCGGTGCAACGGATGCGGCGCAGTAGCGCGTGGGGTGCATCCCGGCCGAGTTGGTGACCGCTGTCACCGGCTTGCAGCGCCAACGCGTCGGTCAGCACGGCGGTGCCGCCTTCGGCGGCGAAGGTCGTCTCGAGCACGAGGCTGTCCTCGAGGTAGCGGCGGGTCACCTCCACCTCGCCGACCGGGCGGATGGCGAGGTGACCGGCATCATCGTCCAGCAGGCGGGCGCACACGCTGGGCGAGTCGAAGCGCGGGAAACAGAGCCAGTCCACGGACCCCTCCCTGGTCACCAGGGCTGCGGAATGGCAGTCGGACAGGAACGCGTGGTCCTCGATCGCGATGTCGCTCACCGGGTGACCTCCAGTCGTTCAGTGGCCGCCAACGAGCGTACGGACCCGGTCCGCCACCACCTCCGCCGTGAGCTGGAAGTGCTGGTAGAGCGCCTCGGCGGCGCCGGAAGCCCCGAACCGGTCGAGGGCGACCACCTGTCGGCGAACTCGTGCGACCGCGTCGTGCTCCGGCCCGGGGGGCTGGAGCCGGGGCGTTCCGTGGGCGACGGCGACGACGTCGTCGCGCAGGACAGGATCGGTGAACCTGCTCATGGTCGTTCCTCCTCGGGCATCGGCGCTCGGGGTCGGTCGAGCTCGGCAGCGGCGGCACGATCCAGGAGCCAGTGCGAGTCCTGCAGCGGCAGGCGGGCGGCGGGCAACGAGCGGTCACCGGCGTGCACGCGGGCCAGCGCCGGCGCCTTGGCCGCACCGCTGACCAGCCACACCCGCTGGCGTGCCCGGGCCAGCAGCGGGAAGGTGCAGGTCAGCCGCCGACGCCCCTGGTAGGCCTGCGTCACGGCGACTTCGCGATCGGTGAGGTCGAGGACGGGATCGTCGGGCACCAGGGACGCGGTGTGCCCGTCAGGACCCATCCCGAGTTGGACGACGTCGAGCACCGGCGGGGCGCCCACCAGAGCGACCAGCAGGTCGGCGTAGCGGGCGGCGGCGTCGTCGGGGTCCGCAGCGGTGACCGGCATCGCGTGGAGCTCCGGCGCGGGTCCCGCCAGCCGATCGAGCAGGCTGCGACGCAGCAGGAGGAGGTTGCGCTCCGGATGGCCGTCGGGGGCGATGCGCTCGTCGACCTGGAGCACGTGGACGAGCTCCCAGGCCACCTCGCGTCGGGCCAGGGCTGCCAGCATCGCGCCGGGGGTGCGCCCTCCGGAGACGGCCAGGGTCGCACGGCCACGCCCCGCGATCGCGTCGCGGAGCGCCCCGGCGAGCACGTCCGCGCCGCGCTCGGCCAGGGCGTCCGGGGTGTCGAGCACCTCGAGCCTCATGCGTGCCGGCCGTCGCGGGGGGCCTGTGGCCAGTGGGGCGGGAGGTTGGGCGCGAGCTCGAGCGCGCCTGAGGTGCGGTCGATGCGGCCGGGGACGCCGATCACCGCGGCGCGGACGTTGGTGCCGCCGAGATCGACGGCCAGGGGGTCACCCATCGCTCGCGACCTCCGGGACGTGCCAGGTGCCACCCTCGGGCAGCAGCTGGTCGGCCTCCTCGGGTCCCCAGGTGCCACGCTCGTAGGGATGGACCGGTTCGAGGCTGTCGAGCACCGGCCCGACGACCCGCCAGGCCTCCTCGACGCCGTCGGCGCGGGCGAACAGCCGCTGGTTGCCGTCGAGGGCGTCGTCGAGCAGGCGCGCGTAGGCCTCCTCCCGGGCGCCCTCCACCCGGTCGTCGTAGCGGTAGGAGAGCTCCACCGGGTGGCTGACCATCTCCCCGCCGGGGGCCTTGATCTGGACCTGCAGACCGACCTCGCCGCCCGGCTTGATCTGGAACCGCAGCCGGTTCGGCGCCGGTGGGGGTGCATCGCAGCGGGTGAAGAACTGCAGCGGCGGCCGCTGGAACTCGACCACCACCTCGGTGGCGGTGGCCGCCAGGGCCTTGCCGGCCCGGATCGAGAACGGCACGCCCGCCCACCGCCACGACTCGATCGTGGTGGTCAGGACCACGTAGGTCTCCACCTCGGAGTCGGGCGCCACGCCGTCCTCGTCGCGGTAGCCGACGTACTGACCACGGACCAGCTGCTCCGGCTCGAGGGAGGGGATGGCGCGCAGCACCTTGACCTTCTCGTCGCGCAGCGCGTCCGCGCTGGTGTCCACCGGTGGTTCCATCGCGACCAGGGTCAGCACCTGCAGCAGATGGTTCTGCACCACGTCGCGCAGCGTGCCCACCTCGTCGTAGAAGGCGCCCCGGCCCTCCACGTCCAGGGACTCGGCCATCGTGATCTGCACGCTGGCGATGTGGTGGCGGTTCCAGGCCGGCTCCAGCAGGGAGTTGGCGAGCCGGAACACCAGCACGTCCAGCACCTGGTCCTTGCCGAGGAAGTGGTCGATGCGGAACACCGACGACTCGTCGAAGGCCTCGAGCACGCACCGGTTGAGCTCCCGGGCCGAGGCCAGGTCGCGACCGAAGGGTTTCTCGAGGACCACCCGGCCGCGCTCGGCGACGCCTGCGCGGGCCAGGCCTGCGGTGACGGTCTCGAACAGGCTCGGAGGGATGGCGAGGTAGAGCAGGGGCCGCTCGCTGTCCCGAAGTGCGGTGGCGAGCTGGTCGAAGGTGGCCGCGTCGCGGTAGTCCCCGGCGACGTAGTCCAGCGCCTCGAGCAACTGCGCCAGCGCGGTCGGGTCGTGGGCGCCACCGCCGAAACGCTCGATCGAGGCCTCCACCCGCGTCGTGAGCTCAGCACGCGTCCCCTCGGAGCCGGCCACCGCCACCACACGGCCCGGGAGTCGGCCGGCGCGGGCCAGCTCGTACAACGCCGGGTAGAGCTTGCGCTGGGCCAGATCGCCGGTGCCGCCGAACAGCCCCAGCGCGTCGGAGCGGCCCGTCACGACCGCACCTCGTGGCCACCGAAGGCGTTGCGCATGATGGCGATCGCCTTCATCGCCGGCGCGTCGTCCTGGCGGGAGGAGAAGCGGGCGAACAGCGCGGCGGTGATCGCCGGTGCCGGCACGGCCAGCTCGATCGCCTGCTCGACGGTCCAGCGGCCCTCGCCGGAGTCCTCCGCCCATCCCCTCACGCTGTCGAGGTTGGGGTCGTCGCGGACCGCTGCGGCGAACAGGTCCAGCAGCCAGGAGCGCACCACCGAACCGTGCCGCCACACCTCGAGCGCAGCGGGCAGGTCGATGTCGACATCGCTGGCCGCGAGCAGCTCGTAGCCCTCGGCGAAGCTCTGCATCATCCCGTACTCGACGCCGTTGTGGACCATCTTGGTGTAGTGCCCGGCGCCGACGGGTCCCACGTGGGCGAACCCGTCATCGGTGACCAACGCAGCGAAGACGGCACTGAGATCGGTGATGTCCTCGGCTCCGCCGCCGGCCATGATGCAGTACCCCTCGTCGAGCCCCCACCCCCCACCGCTGACCCCGGCGTCGACGAAGCCGACCCCGCGGGTGGCGAGCTCGGCGCCGTGGGCCTGGGAGTGGCGGAAGTTCGAGTTGCCGCCATCGATCACGAGGTCGCCGGCCTCGAGGAGCTCCGAGAGCGCGGTGATCGTGTCAGCGGTCGGTGCGCCGGAGGGCACCATCCCCCACACGATGCGGCGCGCCTCGCCGGTCAGCGCGGCGACGAGCTCCTCGAGCGAGTCGACGTCGCGGACGTCGGGGTCGCGGTCGAAACCGACCACCTCGTGGCCGTGGCGCCGAAGTCGCGCGGCCATGTTGCCGCCCATCTTGCCGAGTCCGATCATGCCGAGCTTCATGGGATGCTCCTTGCCGTGGTGGGGTGGCAGTTCGGAAGAGGTGTGCCAGGTGGGTGGGGATGCGTCGGATCGGGAACGTGCCGGCCACACCTCTGGGCAACCTGTGGACAGACCCAGGGCTTCCATCTGGCCCGGCGGTCGGCGTCGGGGGCCGACCCGGAGACCGACGGATGCCCCGGCAGGGACGGCACCGCCGATGGTCCAGGTCGCCACGCTGGCGCTGACGGCGCCCGAGGTGGTCGGTGCGCTGGCCGCCGCGGACATCGCCGTGCTCCCTGCGGGGTACCGGCGGCTCGGCCTCAGCGTGGCGCCGTCCTTCGCAGCAGGGACGCTCCTGGAGACCGCGCAGCGGTGTGCGGGAGCGATCACGACGGGAAGACCCTGGGGGCGCTGCGTGTTGCCATGACTCCCCGACCACGATCCCTTGGAGGAACGACGCGATGGAGTCGAACGCACGCCCCTTGACCGCAGGTGTCGTAGGAGGACTCGCCGGAGGTGTCGCTTTCGGCATCCTGATGACCGCGATGGGCATGATGGAGATGGTGGCCGGGCTCGTGGACTCGGGCAGTGTCGCCGTCGGCTGGGTGGTCCACATGGGGATCTCGGCTGCCTTCGGCGCCGGGTTCGCGCTGGTCGGTGGCTGGCAGGCCTCCAGTGCCGGCCGGGCGGCGGGCATCGGGGTGATCTACGGCGTCGTCGTGTGGGTCGTCGGTGCGCTGCTGGCGATGCCGCTCATGATGGGCATGACCCCTCTCGTCATCGGTGAACCGCAGCTCATGAGTCTGATGGGGCACGTCCTGTACGGCATCATCACCGGGCTGGTCTACCAGTGGCTCGCGAGCTCCCGACAACAGGTCGGGGCCCGTGGCTGACGCACCGATGGCGGTGGCGACCGGCAGGTGCTCGCCCTGTGCTCCCGCCCGCTGAGGTGAGCACCGGGACATCGTTCTCACCCCGTCCACGGGGACACATCGGCCCGAGGGCCCTCCTCCGACCGTGGGTACCGTGGCAGGCCCGGACCAGAGCTCCACCAGGTACCTCTCCAGTCACAGCAACGCGTAGTCGAGCTGCAGGACCCCGATGAGCCTCGCGCAGCGGATCGAGGAGCAGACGCCGGCGACCCGCGACCGCTACCTCGATCTCCTCCGCGTCGCGAGCATCCTCCTCGTCGTCCTCGGCCACTGGCTGGTGCGGGTGTTCACCGCCGAGAACGGCGAGGTCGCCGAGGGCTACCTCCTCGAGGCCGTCCCGGTCACCCAGTGGGCGACGCTGCTGTTCAACGTCATGCCGATCTTCTTCCTGGTCGGGGGCGCACTCAACGCGCCGAGCTGGCGGCGGGCCCGCGAGGAGGGCGAACCCGCCGCCGACTGGCTGCGACGACGGAGCCGACGGCTGCTGCGGCCCCTGCTGCCGCTGCTCGCGCTGTGGCTCGCGATCGGGGCGGTCCTCGGTGCCACCGCCGGCGAGGACGCGATGGTCCTCGACCCCGACAGCGCGCTCACTCCGGTCTGGTTCCTCGCCGCCTACCTGCTGGTCACCGCCCTGACGCCGGTGACGCTGCGGCTGCACGAGTGGGCCGGCGGGCTGTGGCTCATCGCCGCCTGCGCCGTCGTGGCCGTCGGCGTCGACGTGCTGCGCTTCGGCCCGCTCGCCGATTGGGTGACGATTCTGGGACAACCCGCCGTCGGCGCGGTCAACTACCTGCCCGTCTACGTGCTCCTGCACCAGCTCGGCTACCTCTGGGCCGACGACCGACTCCCGGACAGCCCCCGGCAGCAGCTCGCGATCGGCCTCACCGGGGCCGTCGCGCTGGTGGTGATGATCGGCCCCGGTCCCTACCCGCTGACGATGGTCCCGATCGCCGGCACCGACCTGCCGAACAACCTCAACCCGCCGAGCGCGGCGCTCGTCGCACTCGGACTGTGCCAGCTCTCGGTGGCCCTGCTCGCCCGTGACCGCGTGACCGCCTGGCTCCAGGACCGACGCCTCTGGACCGCGGTGGCGCTGCCCGGCGGCCGACTCATGACGATCTACCTGTGGCACCAGACCGCGATGCTCGTCGTCGCCAACGCGACGATCCTCACCGGGGTGTGGCCGCTGCCCGAGCGGGTCGACGGACGGTGGTGGACGACCCGGCCACTGTGGCTCCTGCTCTGCGCGGCGGTGCTCGGGGGGCTCGTCGCGCTCGTCGGCCGGTTCGAAGCGCCACCGCCCCCGCGCCCCACCGGGCTCGCGCCGCGCCCGGCGGCGGCACTCGCCGGACTCGGTGTGGCGCTGTCCGCCGGTGGCGTGGGCTGGCTCGTCGTCGCCGGTGTCTCCGATCCCGCCATGCCGCTGCGCCTGCCGCTGCCCGCCCTGGTCCCGCTCGCCGTGGGGCTGGGCGCCCTCGGGGTCGTCGGCGATCGCCTCACCGCCGCCGGTTCCCGGTGAGGCGCTCCACGAACTGGCCGGCCGAGACGACGTGGCACCTGGGGTGTTGGCAGGCGACGACGGCGGCAGCGCGATGCGTGCCCTGTCCCAGGCTGCGGGTCCTATGCTGCCCGCGGGCCACCAGGAGCACGGAGGCAACGATGACGACGGCGCTCGAGGCCTACAACTACCCGACGTTCGACGGCTACGTCGCGACGGGCGCGGACGTCCACGAGTTCGCCGCGTGGCCGAACCTGCTGCACGTGGGCGAGCACGCGCCCGACATCGTCGCCACCAGCCTGGACACCGGCGAACGCCTCGCGCTGTCCTCGATCTGGAAGCGCCGCAGCGTGGTGGTCGAGTTCGGCTCCTTCACCTGACCCTACTGCGCAGCAGAGGGTCCTCTGCTCGACGACGCGGCCGATCGCCACCCCGACGT
>PWEU01000221.1 GCA_003554005.1 Nitriliruptoraceae bacterium | reverse complement strand
TGGCGCCGGTGGCGCCGATGGCCACCTCGACCTCCGAGCCGAGGAAGGACCGGCGGCGCACGACCTCCTCGATCACCACCACCTCCTCGCCGGTGGCGCGGGTGAGGTCGTGGGGGCGGACCCCGAGGGTGCAGTCGCTGTCGACCCACCGGCTGATGCGCGGCGAGGCGCTGGTGATCCGGAAGGGTCCCGCCTGGATCTGGACGCGACCGGCCAGGCGTTCGATGCGCCCGGGCAGCAGGTTCATGGCCGGGGAGCCGAGGAAGCTGGCGACGAAGATGGTGGCGGGACGCTCGTACAGCTCGGTCGGGGTGGCGACCTGCACCAGCCGGCCGTGGTGCAGCACCGCACAGCGATGGGCGAGGCTCATGGCCACGCGCTGGTCGTTGGTGGCCAGCAGCAGGGTCACGCCGTAGCCCTCCTGGATGCGGATCAGCTCCTGGACCAGCATCCCGCGCCGGGGCGCGTCGGCCTGCGCGAAGGGCTCGTCCAAGAGCAGGACCCCGCCGCGGCGCACCAGTGAGCGGGCGAGCGCCACCTCGTGCTGCTCGCCGGCCGAGAGCGTGCGGGGCTTGCGTCGCAGGATCCCCCGCAGCGAGAAGGCCCGGGCCTCGGCCTCCACCCGTTGCTCGCGCTCCTCGACCTCGACGCCGCGGACCCACAGCGGGAAGGCCACGTTCTGCCCGACATCGAGGTGGCGGATCAACCCTGCGGTCTGCGCGACCATCGACACCTCCCGCTCTCGGGTGGGCACGTCGGTGACGTCCCGGCCATCGAGCACCACCTGACCACCGGTCACGGGGTCCAACCCGGCGATCGCCCGCAGCAGGGTGGACTTGCCAGCGCCCGAGGGCCCGAGCACAGCCAGGCGTTCCCGAGCCTCCACTCGCAGGTCGATGCCGTGCAGCACCTCGGTGTCGTCCTTGGTGACGCGCAGGTCGTAGAGATGCACGCTGCCCACAGGGCTGCTCCGGTCGTGACACTGCCGGCGGTCGGGAGGGTTGGGTAGGCGAAGGGGCGAGGACCATGATGCCGTGCCAGCCGCCTACGCTGCACCGTCCGTCGTACCCCGCCGCGAGGTCGCCCGTGCTCACCCTCTACCCCGCCATCGACATCCGTGACGGGCGTGCCGTCCGGTTGACCCAGGGTCGGGCGGACGCGGAGACGGTGTACGGCGAGGATCCCGTCGAGGTGGCCCGGGGGTTCGCGGCCACCGGGACGCGTTGGCTGCACGTGGTCGACCTCGACGCCGCCTTCACCGGCGAGCCCCGCAACCGCCACCTGATCGAGGCGATCGTCGCGGAGACGGGATGCCAGGTGCAGGCCTCCGGTGGTGTGCGCACCCTCGAGGACGTGCAGTCGTCGTTGGGCTACGGCGCCGAGCGGGTCGTGATCGGCACGATGGCCCTGACCGACCCCGGGTTCGTCCAGCGGGTGCTCGACCACGTGGGCCCCCGCATCGCCGTCGGTCTGGACGCCCGGGGCACGCCCCTGCAGGCCCGCGGGTGGACCGAGGAGGCCGGCGATCTGTTCGAGGCCCTCGAGCGGTTCACGACCATGGGTGTCCCACGTTTCGTCTACACCGATGTCGCCAAGGACGGGATGCTGCAGGGTCCCAACCTCGAGATGCTGCAGCGGGTCGCGGACGCCACCACCGCCGCGGTGACCGCCTCGGGCGGGGTCAGCTCCCTGGCCGACCTCGAACGGCTGGCCACCTGCCACGAGCGTGTCGACGCCGCCATCGTGGGCAAGGCCCTCTACAGCGGAGCCTTCAGCCTGACGGAGGCGCTGGCCGCGACGAGGAGCCCCGCATGAGCGAGGAGATCCACGGCGCCGGTCCGCCGGCGAGGTCGGACCGTCACCGCACCGAGGGTGGACCGGCCGCCGCTGCCGCGGACGAGGCGGCGGGCGGGGTCCCGGTGGTCGATGACGGCGAGGAGGACGGGCTGGCCGTGCGGGTGATCCCCTGCCTGGACGTCACCGAGGGGCGGGTCGTCAAGGGCGTGCGCTTCGTCGAGCTCAGGGACGCCGGGGACCCGGTCGAGATGGCCCGGGCCTACGACCGCGCCGGGGCGGACGAGCTGGGGTTCCTCGACATCACGGCCTCCAGCGACGAACGCGACATCATGCTGGACGTCGTCTCCCGCACGGCCGAGGAGGTGTCGATCCCCTTCGCGGTCGGTGGCGGGATGCGCACCGTCACCGATGCCCGGCGGATGCTGCACGCCGGTGCGGACAAGATCGCCTTCAACACCGCCGCCGTCCAGCGCCCCGAGCTCCTCGCCGAGGCGGCCGAAGCCGTGGGCGGCCAGTCCGTGATCGTTGCCATCGACGCCCGCCGCCGCGACCCAGCGGACCCGAGCCTGGGGTTCGAGGTGGTCATCCACGGTGGCCGCACGCCCACCGGTCTCGACGCCATCGCCTGGTGTGTCCGGGCCGCCGAGCTCGGGGCCGGGGAGATCCTGCTGACCTCCATGGACCAGGACGGCACGAAGGCCGGGTTCGACCTGCCCCTGCTGCGCGAGGTCACCGCCGCGGTGTCGGTCCCGGTGATCGCCTCAGGTGGCGCGGGATCGGCCGACCACCTGGCAGCGGCCGCACAGGACGGCAACGCCTCCGCGGTCCTGGCCGCATCGATCTTCCACTTCGGCGAGGTGACGGTCGCCGAGGTCAAGGAGGCGATGGCGGCCCGCGGTGTCCCCGTACGCCGCGTCCCGCCTGACCTCCGGCTCTGACGACCGCACCGAACCGCACCCGGCTGGCGGCCACCGGTGCTCGGTCTCAGGGGGTGTCCGCTGGCTCGTCGGGCCGGTAGGCGGCCGCGACGACCCCGTGCAGGTCCGAGCGGGACCGGGTCGGAAGCTGATCGGTCCCACAGTCGCCGCAGCGCGTCATGGGGACGTCGAGGTGGAGGGTGTGCACGGCGAGTCCGGCGTGTCCGACGGTGATGGACCGGCGGGTGCGCCGTACGGGGAGATCGAGGGCGGCGTCGCAGCTGCCGCACGCATCACGCCGTCGCCACCGCCCGCGGGCGTGGGGGAGCTGCGCCTCGACCGCGGTGACGGCGGCATCCGACCCGCCCGGGGCGGCACGGACGTGGTCCGAGGGGCAGACCAGGACGGGACGACGCTCGAGGACCCCGGCGACGGTGCCGACCACCCCCTCGCTGCCCGGGCGCCACTGCAGGCTCGCCTCGGCCCCACAGGCATCACAGCGCACGATGGCTCACGGGTCCAGTTGCTCGAACACCTCGTCCGTGAAGCGCTCCCGACACAGGTCGGGATCACCGGTCTCCTCGATGCAGGCCTCCAACTCAGCCACCTCCTGGGAGAACTCGGCCAGGAACTGCGAGCCCAGCACCACGACCACCACGACCCAGATGGCCGACACGACCAGGCTGACGATGCCGGTCACGATGCCGGTCGTCGCCTGGCCGCCCCGCGGCGCCCCGGCCTTCGCGCGCTTGCGACCGGCCGCACCCAGCACGATCGCCACGATGCCGCCGGGCACCGCCAGGAACAACGGGAGGACGAACACCCCGATCACGGCGAGGAGCAGGCTGACGATGCCGGTGACCATGGCCGCCAAGGCCACCCCGTTGGTGTCGCCGGCGGCAGGGGGCGGACCCGGTGACCATGACGCAGGCGCGCTCGGAGGCGGCGGGGCAGACGGCGGCGGTGCACCCGGCGGGGGAGCGGTGGGAGGTGGCGCACCCGGTGTCGGCCCAGGAGACGGTGCCTCGGGTGGGCGTGGCGGCGTCGGGCTCTCACCGTCGGCGGGTGGCGGAGGTCTGCGCTGGTCCCGCTCCTCGGGCCGGGGGTCGTCGCTCATGCCGATGGTGTGCTGCTGGTCCAGGGCTGCTGCCAGTGGGCACGCTCGTCGGCCACCGGCTCCGGCGGCGTCTCGTCCGAGGTGTCGTGGACGGGGTCGTCCAGGGTGTCGCCGACCTCGGTTCCGGTCAGGTCGTCCTCCACCGTGCCGGCCCGATCGGCACCGGTGACCTCGTCCTCCTCGATGGCTTCCTCGACCGTCGCCGGAGCGGGTGCCAGGTCGCTGTCCTGCGACGCGTCGGGCTCGTCGGGCGCGCCGGGCTCGCGGGGTTCGCCGGAGTCGGCGACCGCGTCGTGGGTGGCCCCTTCAGGCTCGTCCGGGGCCCAGGGCTGCTGCCAGTGGGGCAGGGCTCCCGCGGCCGCGGGGGCCCCGCTGGTCGGTTCGGCCTGCCCCACAGGGTCGACCTCGTCGGGGGGCACGGCCGTGGCGGCTGGCTCGGGCCCAGCGGCGGGTTCGGCGACCATCCCGGGCCCGACGTCGGCCCGGTGCTCATGCGTCGTGGCCGGCGCCGCGGCTGCTGAGGGCTCCTCCGTCCAGGGTCGCTGCCAGTGCGTCGGGTCCTCATCCTGCCCCGCGCCGGCTGCCGGATGGTCCGCGGGCACGTCGGTCTGCGCCAGGGCGGCAGTGGTCCACGGCCGCTGCCAGTGGTCGGGGTCATCCGCGGTCGCCGGGTGCCCGCCGACAGCGGCGGTGCCGGATGCCGGCTCGTGGGCGGGCTCGGACGCGGAGCCAGCGACGGTTCGCTGGGACTCCTGGGCCTGCTGGCCCGGGTCCTGGCTCCAGCCTGAGGCCTGCTGGCCCGGGTCCTGGCTCCAGCCTGAGGCCTGCTGGCCCGGGTCCTGGCTCCAGCCTGAGGCCGGTTGGCCCCCGGTGGGCTGCTGGTCACCCGTCGCGCCCCACCCGCCGGCCTGTTGCGTTGTCGAAGCCGGCGGCTCCAGGCCCGTGGCGTCGACCCCGGCGATGCCCTGGTTGGCGACGTGTTCGGTCCAGCGTTGCCCGTCCCAGTACCGGTACTCGTACCGTCCGAGCGGGTCTGGGTGCCACGCTGCTGGGATGTCCACGTCGATGCCCTCCGTCACGGTGCCGCTCCCTGAACCGTAGCGTTCGCTGCCTGGGCGCGGGGGCAGGCGGCCACGGCCCGACGGAGGGCGCCGGTAGGCTCGACTCGTGCTCCACGAGCGTGCCCGGCCCGTGGCGCGACGACCGACCGCCACGTTCGAGGACCCCGTGACCGATCCCGCCGACGACGCCGCAGCCATGACGCCGGGTGTCGGTGGTGCCACCGACGAGCCGGTCCCCCCGCAAGGTTCACGGTGGGCCCAGGTCGACGTGGCGCAGCTGCGCTTCGATCAGGACGGGTTGGTCCCCGTGGTCGTCCAGCAGCACGACACCGGCGAGGTGCTGATGGTCGCCTGGGCCGATGCCCCGGCCCTGCAACGCACGTTGGCCCTCGGGGAAGCGGTGTTCTACAGCCGTTCCCGCCAGGAGCAGTGGCACAAGGGAGCGACCTCGGGCAACACCCAGCGGGTGCTCGACGTCCGCGTCGACTGCGACGCCGACGTGGTGCTCTACCTCGTCGACCAGGGCAGCGCCGGCGTCGCCTGCCACACCGGCGAACGCAGCTGCTTCCACCGTCGGCTGACGGGCGCGCCGACGACCCCCCACCAGCCCGGACCAGCACCGGCGAAGGAGTCCACGCCGTGACCGGACCCGACCGCGACACCTTCATCCGCCTGGCGACCGAGCACGGTGTCGTGCCGGTGTGGCGGGAGGTCCTCGCCGACCTCGAGACCCCGCTGTCGGTGTACGCCAAGCTGTCCGGGGACGGACCCAGCTTCCTGCTCGAGTCGGCCGAGCACGGCGAGCGGTGGGGCCGCTACTCCTTCGTCGGTTTCGACCCCTTCCTGACCCTGCTGGGCCGCCGCGGCGAGGTGTCGTGGATCGGCACCCCTCCGGTGGAGGTGGAGGGGGCGACCGGCCCCCTGGACGCCCTGGCCCGGGCCACCGAGGCCTTCCGCGCTCCGACGCTGCTGGAGCTGCCGCTGCACGGTGGCGCCGTCGGCTACCTCGGCTACGACGTGATCCGCGAGGTCGAGGACATCCCCGACACCGGGGTGGACGACCTGGGCCTGGCCGACGTGCAGTTGTTGTTCCCGCGGCACGTGGTTGCCCTGGACCACCTGCGCCAGGTGCTGACGGTCGTCACCAACGTCGTGGTCTCCGACAGCGCCGATCCCGAGGAGCTCGGCGCGCGCTACGACGCCGCCGTCGCGGCCTGCGACACCGTGATCGATCGGCTCTCGACCGCCCGGACGCCGCTGCCGCCGGTGGCGCCACCGCAGCGGGGGGCGATGGACCCGGCGCCGTCGAACCTCGCACCGGGCGAGTACCAGGCGATGGTGGAGCAGGTGAAGGAGCACATCCGCGCCGGCGACACCTTCCAGACCGTCATCAGCCAGCGCTTCGCCCTCGACACCGAGGTGACCGCCTTCGAGCTGTACCGGGTGCTGCGGGTGATCAACCCCTCGCCCTATCTCTACCTGCTGGACACCGGCGACGCGCAGATCGTCGGGTCCTCACCCGAAGCGCTGGGGCAGGTCCAGGACCGCCGGGTCGAGACCTGGCCGATCGCCGGGACCCGCCCCCGGGGTGCCACGCCCGAGGAGGATCGACGCTACGAGCAGGAGCTGGTGGCCGACGCCAAGGAACGCGCTGAACACATCATGCTGGTCGACCTCGCCCGCAACGACCTCGGCCGGGTCTGCGACGTGGGCAGCGTCCAGGTCGACGGGATGCTGCACGTCGAGCGCTACAGCCACGTGATGCACCTCGTCAGCTCGGTGACGGGCACGGTGCGCGACGGTCTCGGTCCGGTCGATGTGCTGCGGGCGGTGTTCCCGGCGGGCACCGTCTCGGGCGCGCCGAAGGTCCGGGCGATGGAGATCATCGACGACCTCGAGCCGACCCGCCGGGGTCCCTACGCCGGCGCGGTCGGCTATGTGGACTTCGCCGGCAACCTCGACACCTGCATCACGATCCGGACCGTCATCCTCAAGGACGGCACGGCCTACGTCCAGGCCGGCGCCGGCATCGTCGCCGACTCCAAGCCCGACGCCGAGGAGGAGGAGACGCGGAACAAGGCCGGCGCGGTCCTCGCGGCGATCCGAGCCGCCGAGGCGCTCCGGATCTGAGGGTGGATCGCCCGCCACGTCGTACCATCACCCCGTCCCGACCGCACCGGGAGCGAGTGGAGCCGGAACTGAGCCCCTACCTCGACGACCTGCTCGACAGCGCACGCGCGCGTGTCGCCGCTGCCGCCGGCCGGGAATCCCTCGCGGACCTCACCGCACGCGCCGTCGAGATGGCGCCGGGTCCGTCGCTGTACGACGCCCTGGCCGGTCCCGGGATCTCGGTGATCGCCGAGGCCAAGCGCGCGTCGCCGTCGAAGGGCCCGATCGCGCCGGGGCTCGACGCCGTCGCCCAGGCCACGGCCTACCGGCGTGGTGGTGCCGCGGCGGTGTCGGTCCTGACCGAGCCGACGCGTTTCGCCGGCAGCCTCGACGATCTCGCGGCGGTCGCTGCCACGGGGGTCCCCGCGCTGCGCAAGGACTTCCTGGTCGATCCCTACCAGGTCTGGGAGGCCCGGGCCGCGGGGGCGGCGGCGATCTTGCTGATCGTGGCGGCGTTGGACGACCACCAGCTCGACCTGCTGCACGAGGAGGCCCGCAACGCCGGGCTGGACGTCCTCGTCGAGGTGCACGACGACGTCGAGGTGGCCCGGGCCACCCGGCTCGGGGCACGGATCATCGGCGTCAACGCCCGCGACCTACGGACCTTCGAGCTCGACCGACAGGCCTTCGCTCGGCTGCGCCCGGACCTCCCGTCGGGGGTCCTCGCGGTCGCGGAGTCGGGGATCAGCACCTCTGAGGAGATCCGGGACGCGGCGGCCGCGGGTGCGGACGCCGTCCTGGTCGGCGAGAGCCTCGTGCGGGCTGCCGACCCGGCTGCGGCCCTCGCCGCCCTGGTGGCCGCTGGCGCGGTCACCGAGCCAGCCGACGTCCCGGCCAACGTCCCGGGTGACGCCCCGGTCGGAGCCCCGTCCCCCCACCCCAGCACACCCAACCCGATCGCCTGAGCGGGTCGACCAACGAGGGAGCACCACGTGAGCATCACGACGCCCGCCACCGAGGCGACCGCCGCCCGTGAGGGCTACTTCGGTGCCTTCGGGGGCCAGTACGTCCCCGAGGCGCTGTCAGGGGCCCTGACCCAGCTCGTCGACGCCTGGCACGACGCCCAGTCCGACCCGGCCTTCGCCACCGAGCTCGACGAGCTGCGTCGCAGCTACGGCGGCCGGCCGACGCCCCTGTACCGCGCCGGACGGCTGTCGGAGGAGGCGGGCATCGAGGTCTGGCTGAAGCGCGAGGACCTCGCCCACACCGGCTCGCACAAGCTCAACAACGTCGTCGGTCAGGCCCTGCTCACCCGCCGGATGGGCAAGCCGCGGGTCATCGCCGAGACCGGCGCCGGCCAGCACGGGGTGGCCACCGCCACCGCCGCGGCGCTGTTCGGGCTCGAGTGCACGGTCTACATGGGCGCCGAGGACTGCCGACGGCAGCGGCTCAACGTGGTCCGGATGCAGCTGCTCGGTGCCGAGGTCGTGCCGGTCGAGTCGGGCACCCGGACCCTCAAGGACGCCATCAACGAGGCGATGCGGGACTGGGTGACCAACGTCGACTCCACCCACTACCTCATCGGCTCGGCCATGGGCCCCCACCCCTTCCCCACGATCGTGCGGGAACTGCAGAAGATCATCTCGATGGAGGCGAAGGAACAGTTCGCCCTCCAGGCCGGTGGGGTCCCCGACGCCGTCATCGCCTGCGTCGGCGGTGGCTCCAACGCCATCGGTTCCTTCGCCGACTGGATCCCCGTGGAGGGTGTCGAGTTGATCGGCATCGAGGCAGCCGGCGACGGGGTCGGATCGGGCCGTTCGGCCGCCACCATCTCCGAGGGACGGGAAGCGGTCCTGCACGGTTCCCGCTCGATCGCGCTGGTCGACGAGGACGGGCAGGTCCGCCCGGCCCACTCGGTCTCGGCGGGACTGGACTACCCCGGGGTGGGGCCGGAACACGCCCACCTCGCCACCAGCGGACGGGGGACCTACCTGTCGGCCACCGACGACGATGCGCTGCTCGGGTTCCG
>PWEU01000086.1 GCA_003554005.1 Nitriliruptoraceae bacterium | reverse complement strand
CGACCTCACCATCCTCGACGAGGACCCCCTGACCACGCCGGCCGAGCAGCTGCGCAACATCGGCGTCGCCGAGGTCATCATCGGCGGACGCACGCGTTACGACCGGGAGACCAGCGACAAGACGAAGACCTTCGTCGACGTCAGCTGATCAGTCAGTGCAACGCAGGTCCCGCATCCGGCGACGGCTGTCGTCGGACCCGCGGTCCATGAGAGCGTGGGCCGGATCGTTGGAGCTCGCGGTTGTCGCCGCTCTGGGCCGCGCCGACTCGTTGCCGGACGCTGCGCTCGTGGCACTCGACGGTGCCGTCGAGTGCGGGCCGCCCCTGCCGCTGTCAGACTCCTGGTTGCGCCGACCCGGGGCTGGTCGAGCCAGCCATCGGTCCGCGGCCCGATCCGGGCGCGTGGTTGGTTGGACGTCCTCCCTGCGCTGCACCCCTCGATGCGCAGTGGGAAAGCCCCACTACGGTTCGGTGTGACTTGAGACAAACTCAACCACGCACCGCCACGGGAACGGATGGTTACAGCCGGAAAGCGAGTGCGCCGGGCGCGAGCTGCAAGACGGCGACCTCTCCCAGCGCAACATCTGGTGCCGCCGCACTGGCGTACCCCGATCCGTGCTCGTTCTCGGCGCCGTAGGGGGCATCTCCCGGTTCCACGTTCGGCGCCGTGCCGGGACCGATGGGCGTGCCGGCAGCCTGGAGGTCCAGTTCGGCTACGTCAGCTTGGATGAACGGAGGGGCAAAGCGACGATAAGGCACGGCGAGCAGCTGGGGCTTGCGGACTTGAGTTCACAATACTAAAGTTACGCTCAGAAAAGTCCTGAGCAACGGATGCAGCAATGGGAGCTCTCGCTCAGGGAACCGTGGGCAGTGGTGCCCAGCGGGGTCAGGTCGGATGGGAGGAATGGGATGGCTGCCAACTCGAGTCAACGCCGACGGACATCAAGCCGGCGGAAGTGGTGGTCGACGATCCCGCGGATGTCGGCCTTGCTCTTGCTGGCCACGGCCCTGGCAGCTTGCTCGGTCGACGACACCGAGACCCAGAACGGCGCCGCCGGCGACTCTGATTCGGTGGACGAAGCTGCCGCCTCAGATGGGGATGCGGGTGCTGACTCCGGTCGGATGGACGTAGACATCGCCCTGGGAGCCTTCGGTGTCAACTCACTCGACCCGGCTGTCGGCGCCGTGATCGAGCATCGCAACATCCTGGCTCACCTCTACGACACGTTGCTCGAGATCGGAGACGATGGCGAGCTTCTCCCCGGGTTGGCCACCAGTTGGGAGATCTCCGACGACGGCCTGACGTATACGTTCGACTTGAGGCGCGACGTCACCTTCCATGATGGGTCCGATCTGACAGCAGACGACGTGGTGTTCTCTATGGAGCGCTACCGCGACGAAGGAACGACAGCCGGCGTCGCCGCATCTGTGGTCGCGAACATGGACAGCATCACTGCCGTTGATGATCACACCGTCGAGCTGCAGTTGTCTTCTCCGCAGCCGGATCTCCTAACGCAACTCGGTCCCCATGACGTCTACATCGGCATCCTGCCCAAGGACTACGTCGAGTCAGCGGGCGACGATTTCGAAGCGCAGAACGAACTGATCCAGAGCGCTCCCGTGGGTACCGGTCCATTCGAGTTCGTCAGTCACGAGCCTGACATCGAGGCCGTGTTCAGAGGCGTTGAGGACCACTGGCGCAAGACGCCGGCTGTCGATCAGTTGCGGCTCTTCCACGTCCCCGAGGAGGCCACACGCCTCGCGATGCTTCTCAATGGTGAGGTCCAGCTCACGCAGCTCTCGACCGATGACGTCGAGCAGGTCGAGAGATCCGGCTTGGAGATCGCACAGGTCTCGAACAGCGCAGACCTGGGTCTCATGGTGATCGGGACGAATCGCCCGCCGGCAGAGGGTCTACCTACGACAGATGCACGGGTGCGGAAGGCGCTGTCGCTGGCGATCGACCGCTCTAGCTTGGTCGATGACCTACTGGGCGGTTACGGTTCGCTTCCTGAGACACCGTTCTACTTGAGTCCAACCTCGCTTGAGACGGAACGTTATCAGGAGATGGTCGACGAGCTGGCTCGGTTCGACCCCGAGGAGGCGACGCAACTGCTGGCCGAAGCAGGATATCCCGACGGCTTCGAGCTCGACTTCTTCACCTTCCCCAATGCGCCATTCCCCCAGGCGCCCCAATTCGCCGAAGCGATCGCGGCCATGTGGCGCGAGATCGGCGTGATCGTTGATCTCACGTCGACGGACTACACGACTCTCCGCCCCAGCATCGTCGGCGCTGACATCAATGATGACTTCAACGCCGGGGGCGTGCATACCTGGGGTGCACCGGTGACGTTCAATGCTCTCAGCGTCCTGAATCTCCATTACGGGGAGAATGCCCCGATCCCCCTGGAGAACACCGAAGAGAAGGCCGAGCTGTTCGCCGAGATCAGACAGGAGATCGACCAGGAACGACGCCTGGAGCTTCTCGGTGAGTTCTTCGCGCGCTTCGATCAGGAATACCTGATGATCCCGCTCTTCAGCGCAGACACGGTACTCGGATATGACCACGAGCAGTTGAGCACCGACGACTTCCTTGAGGGCTACGCCTCCTGGGGCCGCGTGTCCGAACGGCTCGTACCGGCTCAGGCTGGGAACGCCTGACCCTGGCCCTGAGCATCGGTTCGAGGACGGCCACCACGTCCTCGGGCATGAGGAACATCCTCGTCCGGATGGCAGACAACCAGGCAAGAGCGGTCCTGGCATCCAGTGCAGGAACGCGGAAGGGTGTGCTCATTGGTTCGGGGCTCCACCGATGACGACGGAGTAGCGATGCGGGATGCAGGTGGGCAGCCGGAGCCCTTGCTTGCGGGCCGGGATCTCGTGAAGATCTTCCGTGGTCGGCCATCCAAGAGATATAGCCTGTTTCGCACCAAGATCCGCGCTGTGAACGACGTCACCATAAGCATCGATGCTGGGAAGACCGTTGGCATCGCCGGAGAGTCAGGATGTGGCAAGACGACACTAGCGCGACTGATGGTGGGTGCTCTCCCCCCGGACGACGGACAGATCTACTTCCGTGGTCGCGACGTCGCGAAGCTACGTGGTGAGGAGCGCAAGACCTACAGGGCAGCTGTGCAGGCGGTGTTTCAGGACCCTCGAAGCGCCATCAACCCGAGACTCAGCGTAGCGGCAAGCATCGCAGAGCCGCTTGTTCGTCAGAAGGACCAGACCAAAGCTGACCTGGGGGCTGCCGTCGATGAGTTGCTCACGGCTGTCGGCCTCGAAGAAGGGGTGCGAGACAATTTCCCCCATCAGTTGAGCGGTGGGATGCTCCAACGGGTTGCCATCGCGCAGGCATTGGCGTCGGATCCGAAGATCATCGTTCTCGACGAACCTGTTTCTGCGCTCGATGTCTCGATTCGAGCACAGATCATGAACCTCCTCCAGGATCTGCGTCGCGATTACGGCGTCTCCTTCTTCATGATCTCGCACGACCTTGCCACCCTTCGGTACCTCAGCGACGAGGTCGGGGTGATGTATCTCGGAAAGCTCGTCGAATTCGGACCGGCGGAGCTTGTTTTCGACCAACCACAGCACCCTTACACCGCAGCACTTCTATCTGCTGCTCCGGAGATCCGGCGTGACAGCGCGGCCAAGGGTTCCCAGCGCATAGTGCTTCCGGGGGATATGCCATCTCCGGAAGAGCCGACCCAAGGGGGCAGCTTCCATAGTCGGTGTCCCCTGTGGCAGAAGCTGGGCCGTCCTTCAGTCTGCACAGACGAAGATCCAGCTCTGCACAGCACGGGCGGACGACACCGTGTTGCTTGTCACTTCTGGGATGCGACACCAACGACGCTGCTTCCGACGACGACGCCGTCATCGGATGGTCATGACGTGACCGAGGCTGCTGGTCCACGCCTCGACCCTGCGACAGGTCAGGACCACGCTCGGGAGGACAACTGGGCAGACGGCCCATGGTGAACTTCATCGCAGTTCGCCTGATGCACGGAGCCATCGCGGTCTTCTTTCTGATGTTGCTCGTCTTCTTCCTGAGCAGCGCCGCGGGTGACCCATTGGCGTTGCTCGTCCCACCCGGTGTAAGTCCAGAGGTCGAGGCGAACATCATCCGAGGGCTCGGACTTGATCAGCCGCTGTCAACGCAGTTCGTCATCTACGTTCGTGACGTTCTGGGAGGGGACCTGGGCACCTCCTTCGTCACCGGTCGCAGCGTTTCGGAGATGATCTGGGACAGACTGCCCGCTTCGCTTCGGCTGATCGGCCCGGCGACCGCTCTGTCGGTCATACTGGGGGTCACCCTCGGTGTCGTCGCTGCCGTGTCTCCCTCCCGGACGGTCAGGAGGAGCCTTGAGACCTTTGCGGCGGTGACGATGGCTGCACCGGCGTTCTGGATCGCCCTGGTACTGATCTGGATCTTCGCCGTGAACCTCGGCATCTTGCCGACGAGTCGCTTCGGTGGGTTTCGCCACCACATCCTGCCGATCGCCACGCTGACACTCGCCATGACACCTTCCTTCTTACGCGCGATGCGCTCCAGCATCTTGGACGTACTCGGTGAGGAGTACATCAAGATGGCGCGGCTCAAAGGGGTATCGGAACGGATGGTGATAGCCAAGCACGCCCTGAAGAACGCGCTCTCCTCGACCGTGTCGCTGACGGCTATCTACCTATCTGTTCTGGTGACAGGGAGCGTGACACTGGAGATGGTCTTCTCTTGGCCCGGAGTGGGCTTCATGACCTATCAGGCGCTACTGCAGCGGGATTTCCCAGTCATCCGTGGCGTCGTGATCGTCTCGGGGATAGGCATCGTACTCGTGACGTTGCTCGCTGATCTCATCCAAGTGAGCCTCGATCGCAGAATCAGGCTATAGACCCATGTCAGACACCCAAGATGTAACTGAGGACTTCGAGGGCACGACATCCAGCGGCGCTTCGATCCCCTGGGTGGCGGCCGTTGGTCTCGGGGTCTTTGTCGTGGCGAGCCTCCTAGGCCCATTTCTGCTCGAGGGCTCCCCTGACACGACGGTCCTGGGCTCCAGATTCCAGCCTCCTAGCCGGGAGCACCTACTCGGGACCGATTCGTTGGGTCGCGATGTCTTGGTCCGCATGGTGTACGGCGGCCGAACGTCTCTCGCCCTCCTCGCCATCGCTCTGTCAGTTGGCATGGTCGTCGGCGGCCTCGTAGGTATGCTCGCGGGGATGTCGCGCGGAGCGGTCGGTTCGATACTCGGTCGACTCATCGAGACCGCACTCGCGATCCCTTCACTTCTCATCGCCATCCTCGTCGCTGCGGCATTGGGACCGGGATTCTGGTCTTTGACGATCGCGATCAGTCTGATGCTCTGGGCGCGTTTCGCTGGCGTGATTCGCGGAGTAGTGCTCTCGGTCCGCGAACGCGAGTACGTACTGCAGGGCAAGCTCCATGGGCTCAGCACCGCCAAGACTATGTGGGTGCACGTTGTCCCCAACGTCGCTTCAGCTGCTCTCGTCGTAGCGAGCGTCGAGGTAGGTCACATCGTCCTATTGGAGGCAACGCTGAGCTTCCTCGGGGCGGGGATCGCCTCCCCGCAGGTGTCCTGGGGCCTGATAATCGCAGATGGATCGAACTACCTGGGTCGGGCTTGGTGGATCTCCGTCATGCCAGGGGTCGTGCTGGTTGGGGTGATCCTCGCGTTGAACACCTTGGGCAACTGGGTTCGTGATTATCTGGACCCGGCGAAGTTCGTCTGATGAATCTCAGGTCAGCGGTACTGAGACCGGTGCTATCCGATGCCCAGTGCACGACGCTGTGCGGTAGTGCAAGCTCCTGTCGGTGATCTTCGCCGACGGGACCGTGACAGAGAAGACAGGTGTATCGCGTCAGTAGTGGAACGCTGGTGCTACGACCTTGGATCGGTGGAGATGATGGCTCCCGGACAGAGCGTGACCGCACTTCGGGTCGATGATTTGAAGGTGAGTTTCCGTAGTCAAAGAGGCATCGCTCGCGCCGTGCGCGGCGTCTCGTTCCATGTGAACTCGGGCGAGACCCTCGGACTCGTGGGCGAATCTGGGAGCGGCAAGAGCGTCACGGCACTGACGGTTATCGGCATGGTTCGGGACTCCTTGAACGCTCGGGTTGAAGGCAGTGTCAAACTTGGCGATGAGGAGCTCCTCGGCAAGTCCGATGCTGACTTCCGGGCGATCCGTCGGACACGCATGAGCATGGTCGTGCAGGACCCGCTCAGCTCGCTGAACCCGGCCTACACCATCGGCAATCAGGTCATGGAATCGCTGTCTCTAGCGGGCGTCCGGCGTCGGGCAGAAGCTCGTAGCGGGGCGGTGGATCTGCTGGAGAGCATGCGGATCCCGGGGGCCAAGGATCGACTGAAGAGCTATCCGCACGAGTTCAGTGGTGGTATGCGGCAGAGAACGGTCAGCGCGATGGCGCTGGCTGGATCACCCGAGGTACTCATCGCTGATGAGCCCACCACGGCACTCGATGTCACCATGGAGGCGGCGTACCTAGACGTCTTGAAGTCGGTGATCAGCGAGAGAAGACTGGGCGTACTGTTCATCACTCACGACCTCGGTGTCGTTAGCAGGATGTGCGACCGAGTGGCGGTGATGTACGCCGGCAGGATCGTCGAATTGGGCGATGTCGAGCAGATACTGTTCGAACCTGGCCACCCATACACACGGGCGCTGCTGAGAGCGGTTCCGTCCATCTCTGGTTCGAGCAGGATCGTCGGCGTGCCGGGGTCCCCATCGTCGCCCTACAGCACGGTCGTGGGATGCCCCTTCGCCGACCGATGTTGGCTCTACGAAGCATTGGGTAGACCACAGCGGTGCGTCGAGGAGGCCCCACCACTGGCAACGGACGTGGGCTATGTCGGTGCCGATGCGGATGACGGGGAGCATCTGTCCGCTTGCCACTTCCATGACGAATGTCGCCAGTGGCCAGATGACGAGTTGTGATCAAGCACTCCCGCGTCGTGGGATGCGAGAGTTGTCGTCTACGTGGTTAGTGGACGATGCACTACCGATGCACTGCCGCACGAGGCTTCACACACCACCGTGTCGGCGTAGACAGGGTGCAACCGCTATCGCTGTCGAGAGAGCGCCGACAGGAATGAATGCACGGTCCCTTGCTAGGGACGGAGAGGTCACTGACGATGGAATCGAAGTACGTTACGGTAGATGGGCTGCGGACCCATTACCTCGAAGCAGGTGATGGATCCCCGGTCGTCCTGCTCCACGGAGGAGAACCGCCGGGTGGGGTTTCTTGCTCGCACGTGTGGCACAAGAACATCGACGTCCTTGCGTTGGCTCACCGGGTCATCGCCCCAGACCTCATCGGCTATGGACAGTCGGACAATCCGTCGACCAATGATGGCTACAGGGTCGATCTCATGGCGTCGACGCTTGCCGGACTGCTGCGCCAACTCGACATCAAGGGGGCGACGGTCATCGGGACCTCCCGCGGTGCCTTCCATGCGACATATCTGGCGATGGTGGCCCCAGATCTGGTCGGGAAGTTGGTGTTGACCAATAGCGCATCGCTCACGCCGCACTACGCCGCAAACGTGGTCGATCAGCACCCCCTCGTCAGTAGTGGGTACTTCAAGGGCGACGCTGCCAATGCACGTCACGATCTCGAGGGTTTGAATTACGATCCCTCGACGGTGGAGGACGAGTGCGTCGAGAGGGTGGCGGCGATGCTCCGCATGCCTCACCGCATGCAAGCCCAGAAGGACTTCGTACGAGGCTCCAGCGAGTGGGATGACTACCGCGCTGATCTGCAGGAGAAGAAGGACGCCCTCCTGAACTGGATCCGGACCGATGGAGCGTTCGACGTGCCTGTTGGCATCATCTGGGGGGCTTCGGATGTCGGCACGACCGTCGATGACGGGCTGGCGCTCTTCCAGTTGTTCGCCGAAACCGAGGCCTCGGTCCGCTTCCTCCTCTTCGATCGCTGCGGACATCGTCCGTTCATGGAGCGACCGGAGGAGTTCAACTCTTGGGTGCTGACCTTCACCGGCGCGATCGGAGCCGACGATCTCCGACTGTCGACGGCCTGATCGCCCTGCGATGGCAGAACAAGCCGTGTCAGACCAGCGATGGCCTGAGAGGGATCTCTCACCATCGGCTGGTCGGCCGGCAGTTGCAGCCGGATCTGGCCCGTGAGTGCGTCGACGGGCGATCTCGGGATGCGCTCACGAGGGCGAAGGTCACGCCGGATACGGGCTCAGGCGGTGCCATGGCATGCGCTGGCAGACGATGCATCCTAGTCTGCGCTGATGGAGCTCGAGGCTGTCGTCGCCCTGGCGCGCACCGGGTCGCTGCCGGACACCGTGCTCGTGGCACTCGACAGTGCCGTCGAGCAACCCGAGGTCGTCGTGCGCGCAGCGGTGGAGCTGCTGGCCTCGCATCCCGGACTCACTGTGGGGGTAGCCAGCGAGCCACTGACGCGCGAGGGACGGGAGGTGGCGCAGGCCGTGACGACCACCGTGGCCCGGTCGGAGGTGGGGAGCTGGGGGGTCCGGGTCGCCGATGTCGAGGTGGCGGCAGCCGAGCTGCTCGAAGCGTTCGCCGCTCAGCCCGAGGCGTGCCGCCTCCTGGCGCAGACCTTGCGGCTCACGGACGCCCTCGGGGACCATCAGGGTCTGTGGGCCGAGTCGATGGCGTACTCGACCCTGCTGGGTGGAGACGGGTTCGCTGCCTGGCGCCGGTCCCGGCCGCCTCGCCGTCGGGCACCGTCGGTGGACGCGGTCCGGCTCGAACGTCGCGGTCAGGTTTTGCGCGTGGTCCTCGACCGGCCCGATCGGCGCAACGCCCTGGATGCGGCGGCGCGGGCCGCACTCACCGCGGCGTTGGATGTCGCCGTGGCCGACCCGGAGCTGTCGGTGGAACTGTCGGCAGCGGGCCCGGACTTCTGCGCGGGCGGTGACCTCGATGAGTTCGGGTCGGCGACCGACCTGGCAGCGGCGCACGTGTTGCGCCTGGAACACGGGCCGGCACCACGGATGCAGGCGGTCGGTGGCCGCACCTCGGCGTTCGTGCACGGCAACTGCATCGGCGCGGGCGT
>PWEU01000077.1 GCA_003554005.1 Nitriliruptoraceae bacterium | reverse complement strand
GCGGACCACGTCCGCGATCGTCTCGCGCCAGGGCAGCTCGTTGGAGTGGTGCTCGTAGGGGCCGATGAAGACCACGGGCCGCTCGGCGGCGGGCACCTGCGCCGTCAGCCCGTACCGACGGGCGAGCTGCACCGGCAGGCGCAGCCCGAGCGCGCGGATCAGCTGGTCGATCGCGCCGGTGGAGCCGGTCCCGGTGAACAGCACCACGTGCTCCTCGCCGGCTCCGAAGGCCTCGGCGATGATGCGGCGGGCGTCCTCGCGGAAGCGGGTGGTCTGGCGACCCGTCCCCGAGGTCTGGGTGTGGGTGTTGGCGTACAGCGGGAGCACCACCTCACGCAGGTGGTCTTCCACGAAGGACAGCGCCCGTCCCGAGGCGGTGTAGTCGGCGTAGACGACCCGGCGGGGGCCGAAGGGGGTCATGACCGCCTCCGCCTCCCCGATGACCGAGCGGCGCACGTGGGCGACGAGCGCCTCACGATCGGCCGTCGTCGCCTGCATGGCGTCCATCCTTGCCACCTCCCCCGCGTGCCGGGCATGGTCCGGGCGCGGTGACACGACCGTACCGCCGCGTACGGCGCGCGCGACGCCAGCGACGACGACGTCCGGGCGGCCGGGAGGGTTGCGTTGCAGCTTGGGCCCCGGATGGAACACTGCACCCGCCCGTGGTCGGCGCAACGACCGCGGGAGTCGCGGACCGGGACGAAGGAGGCGGGGTGAGCAAACGGCGAGCGCAGGCAGCACCACCTGCCGCGGCGGACCCCCAGGGCTGGGGGCCCGAGGTCGGCAGCCGGGGCGATCGCCGTCGGGGTGCGCGACGACTGCTGCTGTTGGTGTTCGTGGCGGTCCTGCTCGCCGTGCTCGTGGTGCCCTTCCTCGCCTCGGCACGGCTGGCCCGGATGCCGGTCGAGGGGCTGGCCAGCGGCGGATCCCCCACCCACATCCTGTTGATGGGCTCCGACAGCCGCGAGGGCTTGAGCCCCGAGGAACAACGGGAGCTGTCCACCGGCAGCGCCGACGAGCTCACCGGCGAGCGCATCGACACCATCCTGCTGCTGACCGTGGATCGCGGCGAGGCCGCGATGCTGTCCTTCCCCCGCGACCTGTGGGTGGAACGGTGCGACGGCAGCGTGGGCCGCCTCAACGTCGCCAGCGCCATCGACGGGCCCGGCTGCCTGGTCGACACGATCCATGAGGCGTCCGGCATCCGGGCGCACCACGCGGTGAGGGTCACCTTCGGCGGCTTCCGCGACGTCGTCGATGCGGTCGGCGGCGTGGAGCTGTGCCTGGAGGATGCGATCGCCGACCGGGACGCCGGGATCGACCTTCCCGCCGGCTGCCAGGTGCTGGACGGGGCCGATGCGCTGGGCTACGTCCGGGTCCGCAAGATCGACGACGACTTCCAACGGATGCAGCGCCAGCAGCGGTTCGTCAGGGCCCTGGCCCGAGAGGTGACGCAACCGGCGGTGCTGTTCAACCCGGTCGCGATGTGGCGGTTGTCCGGTGACGCAGGTGACGCCATCGAGGTCGACCGGTCGATGGGTGTGATCGACCTGGCGCAGCTGGCATGGGCGGGCCGCTCGATGGCCGCGGGCACCGTGGTCTCCTACACGGCCCCGGTGGACCCCCGTACGACCTCCGGGGGTGCCGCCGTCCTCGATCTGCGCCAGCCCGAGGCGGAGCTGCTGTTCGCCCGATTCCGGGACGGCAGCGTGCTCCTGGAGGCCGTCGACGACGGCGAACCGGCGGAGGCTGCCGTCGCCCGTTCAGACGTGCTCGTGACGGTGGCCAACGGTGCTGGTATCGCCGGTCTGGCGGGCCGGACGGCCAACCAGCTCGCCGCGCTCGGCTACCCGATCGGCGAGGTCACCAACGCCCCACCGACCGTGACGACACTGGTCCGCTACCCACCTGGGGAGGCGGCCGCGGCGCGCCTGGTGGCCGGTGACATCCCCGGTCCCACCGCCCTCGAGGAAGCCCCTGACGTCGATCACGTGACCGTCGTTCTCTCACCGGAAGCCGCGACATGACCCGACCCCTGACCGTCCTGACCGTCTGCCTCGGCAACATCTGCCGCTCCCCGACCGCCGAGGCGGCCCTGCAGGAGGCGGCCGCCGAGGCCGGAATCGAGCTGGAGGTCCGCTCGGCCGGGACGGGCGGCTGGCACGTCGGCGAGCCACCCGATCAACGGATGCGGGCTGCTGCCGCGCGGGTGGGGCTGACCATCGACGGTGCGGCCGAGCGGGTCGACCCCGTCGCGCTCGACGACGCCGACCTGGTGCTGGCCATGGACCGCTCGAACCTGACCGACCTGGAGCGCCTGGCCGTCAGCGCTGGCATCGACACCCCCATCGTGCTGTTCCGCGAGTTCGACCCGGCCGCGACCAGCGAGGTCGAGGTCCCCGATCCCTACTACGGCGGCGCGGACGGTTTCGAGGAGGTCGTCGCGATCTGCCGGCGCACCGCGACCACCCTGGTCGGGCTGCTCGCCCACGGCGGGGTCGATGCGGCGTTGGCCGCCCGAGGTTCGGTGCAGGGGTGAGCCGCCCGACGCCGCCCCACCTGCCGGGACAGCTGGCTGAGGTACGCCGCTCGCGTCGCCTGTCGGGCGGGTCGATCGCCGCGGTGTGGTGGGCGGAGCTGGTCGATGGGCGCGAGGTGGTGGTCAAGGAAGGCGACACCCCCGCGGAGCTGGAGGCCGAGGGCCTGTCGGCGCTGGCAGCCGCCGGAGCGCCCGTGCCGGAGGTACTCGCCGTCGACGGCGCCGTGTTGGTGCTCGAGTACCTGTCGGGGCCGCCCGGTGACCGCCGGGAGCTCGGCCGGGCGCTCGCCCGGCTGCACCGCACGACGGGGGCCCGGTTCGGATGGCACCGGGACAACGTGATCGGCCCGCTCCCCCAGGCCAACCCGCCAACCGACGACTGGCCGACCTTCCTCGGCGAGGCCCGGCTCCGCCCCTACCTCGACGACCTCCCCCGGGACCTGTCTGCACGGCTCGACTCCGCGCTCGAGCAGGGCCGCGTCGCCGAGGTGGCCGAGCACGACGTGATCCCGAGCCTGGTGCACGGCGACCTGTGGTCGGGCAACGTGCTCGCCGACCGGTGGCTGCTGGACCCGGCGGTGCACCACGCCGACCGGGAGATCGACCTGGGGATGCTGGAGCTGTTCGGGTCGGTCGGGAGCGCGCTGCGGTCCGGGTACGAGGAGGAGTGGCCCCTCGACGCGGGGTGGCAGCAGCGGCTGCCGCTCCTGCAGCTGCCCCCGCTGCTGGTCCACGTCCGACTGTTCGGGGCGGGGTACCTCTCAGGGGTCGCCGCTCGCCTCGACGCGCTGGGCTGGTGCCGCCGACGTCCCCGCGACACCCCGGCAGGTGGTGCTCGACACCGGGGTCCTTCGCCCCTGCCCCGGGGAGCGACGTTGCGCTTGGCTGGTGGGTGCGCGTCCGGACCGACGAGTGGATCGGAGTCGTCGTTGGGGAACCTGTCGGGGGTGGGTGGCCCTCGAACGGGGGGCCGGACCGCGAGCAGGTCGAGCACGGCACACACGACGGGCCCATCGGGCCCGTCGTCTCGTTGTGGCCGCAGGAGGATGGACACCGAGGATGGACACCATGGACAGCGCGAGCACCGACGGGAGCCGCACCGACCTCACGGGCCGCGGCGCGCGGCGTCACGAGGTCATGGCCGGGCCGGACAGCCACGTCGACGTGGTCACCGTGCCGCCCGGTGGGGAGATCGGCCGGGAGCTCCACCGAGGCGCGGACGAGACGATCGTCGTCGTCACCGGGACCGGTGAGGCGGACCTCGACGGGCAGCGGACACCGATCCGGGCCGGGAGCCTCCTCTTCATCCCTCACGGGACACCCCACAACATCTGCAACCGCGGGCACCGTCCCCTGCGGCTGTACGCGGTCCACGCCGCCAGCTCGTAGCGAGCAGGGCTACCTGCGGCGCGGCGTCCCCCGCAGGGCCCGGGCGGCGAGGGGGTCCTCCGGCCAGGCGTGCTTGGGGTAGCGGCCCCGCAGCTCGGCCCGGACCTGCGGGTACCCGCGCTCCCAGAACCCCGCCAGGTCATCGGTCACCTGCACGGGGCGCCCCGCCGGCGACAGCAGGTGCAGCAGCACGCTCACCCGACCGTCCACGACCTCAGGGGTCGTGGTGGCCCCGAACAGTTCCTGTACCCGCACGGCCAGGACCGGCCGGTCGCCCGAGGTGTACTCCAGCCGCCGCCGGCTCCCGGAGGCGACCTCGAGGTGGGTCGGGGCCAGCCGGTCGAGCTGCCGGATCCGCTGGGGGCCGAGACGCGCGGCCAGGACGGTCCCGAGCCGCACCCGGGACAGCTCCGCGCGGTTGCGGATCGGCAGCAGGAAGGGCCCGAGCAACCCTTCGGCATCCTCGAGCAGGGCGCGGTCGTCGAGCGGCGGCCAGTCCGGACCGAGGATGCGCCGGACCAGGCCCGCGCGAGCCTGGAGTTGACGGTCCTCATCACGGACGTCCAGCAGGCCGAGACCCTCCCGGCGCAGCCCGTCGAGGAGCGCGGCGAGCACCAGGTCGGCATCGGGCGCGTGCAGCCGCTCGCGCTCCAGCACCACGGCCCCGATCTGCTCGCGCCGCTCGGCGACCACGTCGCCGTCCCGCCACGCCACCTCGCGCTCCTCGGTGCGGTGCTCCCCCAGCACCGCACGCACCTCGCCGAGGTCGAGGGCGGCGGCCAGGTGGATCCTGGCGGTCCGGTGGCCGCGGTCCAGGTGGGCGACCGCCAGCCACGCCTCGCCCGCCAACGGGTCGGTGGCCGGCAGTTCGGCGCCCCGCCCGCTCGCCAGTAGGTAGCCGCCCCGGCGGTCGGGGCGCGCCGCCGCCAGCTGCTGGGGCCAGGCCGACAGCACCAGCGCGCCCGCGCCGAGCGCCGGTCCCGTCACCGCCACCTCGGCCACCAGGCTCGTGAGGCGGTCGCGCTCGCGACGCGCCCGGACCAGGGCCCCGCGCCGCACCCGGCTGCCCGTGGGCGCCGGGCCGCCCCGTAGCACCTGGAGCCGGCTGGCGAGGTCGGCGTCGGGCGCCTCGGGGACGGTGGTCAGGACGTCGCGGTCCGCCAACGCCGCGGCGAGCTCCGCACCGAGCTCGGCGACCCCGCTGGCCGCCGCCAGGACCAGCAGGTGCCCGAGCCGGGGGTGGAGCGGCAGGCGGGCCAGCGCCCGCCCGTGGGCGGTGGGCCGGCCGGCCGCGTCCAGGGCCCCGAGGTCGGTCAGCACCTGTCGCGCCGCGGTCCAGGCGGCCGGCGGCGGCTGATCGAGCAGGGCCAGCTCGGCTGTCTCGGCACCCCAGGTGGCCACCTCGAGGGCGGCGCCCGTGAGGTCGTCGGTGGCGATCGCCGGCCGCGGGGCGGCGTCGCGCCCGGCGTGCTCGCGTTCTGGCCACAACCGGAGGCACCGACCCGGAGCGGTCCGGCCTGCGCGCCCGGCCCGCTGCTCGGCCGAGGCCCGCGACGCCGGGACGGTCACCAGCCCGGACAGCCCCGTGGTCGGGTCGTAGCGGGGCTCGCGGGACAGCCCGGCGTCCACCACCGTGCGGACCCCTTCGATCGTGACGCTGGACTCGGCGAGGTCGGTGGACAGCACCACCTTGCGGGTACCGGGTACGGCCGGTGCGAGTGCGGCGTCCTGGTCGGCCGCCGGCAGGGCACCGTGCAGGGGCCGCACCACGAGGCGCGCCGGATCGGTCACCTCGACGAGGGACCGGGCGACGCGCCGGATCTCCCTGGCTCCGGGCAGGAACACCAGCACGTCGCCGTCGCCGTCGGCCAGGGCGTCGAGGATCGCCTCGACCACCGGCCCAGCGAAGCGATCCGAGCTCGGGCGCTCCCGGTGCTCGATCGCGACCGCATATCGACGACCCTCGGCGGTGAGCACGGGGGCGCCACCGAGAAGCTCGGCGACCCGGTCGGCCTCCAGGGTGGCCGAGGCCACCAGCAGCTCCAGGTCGTCGCGGAGCGCGGCCCGGGCCTCGAGCGCGAAGGCCAGGGCCAGGTCGGCCTCCAGGTTGCGCTCGTGGAACTCGTCGAACATGACCACGCCGACGCCGGGGAGGGACGGGTCCTGCTGGAGGCGGCGCAGCAGCACGCCCTCGGTGACCACCTCGATCCGGGTGGCCCGGGAGCGGCGGCGTTCGTCCCGGGTCGTCAACCCGACCCGGTGACCGAGCGGCTCGCCGAGGTGGGCCGCCATGCGCGCGGCAGCGGCACGGGCGGCCACCCGTCGTGGCTCGAGCACGACGATCCGGCCACCGCGGTCCGCCCGCTCCTCTCGCGCCAGCAGCGCGAGCGGCACGCGGGTGGTCTTCCCGGCACCGGGTGGGGCTGCCAGGACCGCGCGACCAGCTCCGGCCAGGGCCTCGAGGAGCGGCCCCAGGATCGCGTCGACCGGTAGGGCCGGACCGGGGAGGTCCGAGCGCACCGCGTCGGCCCCGGCGGGTGCCGGGTCAAAGGACGTGTCGGGTCCGACGGTGGTCATGGCCGCTCGACGCTACCCCCGCTCCCCCTCCAGGATGGCGGCCAAACGGCTGAGGGCGATCCGGCAGACCACGACGTAGGGGGCGGCGAGCACGGGCACCTCGAACACGATCCGACAGCCATCACCGACGGGCTCGACGCGGTGACCGGTCGCCGGGACACCGGCGACCCGCCAACCCCAGCGGTGGCCCTGCTCCCAGACGGTGATCGCGAAGGGCAGCCACAGCCCGCCGGGGGTCCGCACGTGCCCGGTCGCGCCCAGGCCGAGCTCCTCGCCGTCGACCCGGACCGCGGTCACCGAGGGGCCCCACCGCGGCCAGGTCGCGACGTCGGTGAGCACCGACCAGGCGACCTGCGGCGGGCAGCGGTAGCGGCGGGTGACGTCCATCGAGCACCTCCCCAGCTGATCCGATGCCGCGGGATCCCGCCGGCGGCCGAGGTTCGGAGCCGAGCCGACCGGCGGCGTACCCCCATCCTCGCGCGGGCCGACTACCGTGCAGGCGGTCGAGGAGGTGCCAGTGAGCGTCGTGATCCGGATCCTGATCAACGCGGCCGCGTTGTGGGTGGCCGTCGAACTGCTCGACGGGTTCAACTTCGACTACACCGGCAACGCCTGGGTCGGGTTCCTGATCATCGCGCTGATCCTCGGGGTGATCAACACGGTGGTCAAGCCGATCCTCCAGCTGCTGTCGCTCCCGGCGGTGATCCTGACCCTCGGGTTGTTCCTGCTCGTGGTCAACGCCATCGCCCTGGCGATCACGGTGTTCGTCTCCGACGCGCTGGGGCTCGCGCTGTCCAGCGACGGCTTCGGCTGGACCTTCCTCGCCGCCCTCATCGTCTCCCTGGTCTCCTGGGCCCTGGAGTCCTTCCTGGGCCAGCGGTGAGGCGAGGGGGAGCCCACAGGTGAGGACCGAGACCGACCCTGCGCTGACCGGCCGCACCGTCGAGGTGCTGCAGGCGATGATCCGCAACGCCTGCGTCAACGACGGCACCGCGGCCTCGGGCCAGGAGGTACGCAACGTCGCCGTGCTCGACGACGTGCTCGACGGGCTCGACGCCGTCCAGTACGAGCCGGTGCCGGGCCGCCGTAGCCTGCTGACCACCGTCGAGGGCACCAACCCGTCCGCGCCCACCGTGTTGCTCCTCGGCCACCTCGATGTCGTGCCGGTCAGCCGCGACGAGTGGCGGGAGGACCCCTTCGGCGGGGACCTGATCGACGGTGAGGTGTGGGGCCGCGGTGCGGTCGACATGCTGAACCTGACCTCGTCCATGGCGGTCGCGGTCCACCACCTGGCCACCCGGGCCCGTCGGCCACGGGCCACCGTGAAGTTCCTGGGCGTGGCCGACGAGGAGGCGGGCGGCTCGCTCGGGGCCGAGTGGATCGTGGAGCACGCCTGGCCCGACGTCGCCTGCGACTACGTGCTCACCGAGTCGGGCGGCATCCCCGTGGACGGCGCCCCCGGCCGGGCGATCGTCTTCGCCACGGCGGAGAAGGGCATCGGCTGGCGGCGGCTCACCGTCAAGGGCACCCCCGGGCACGGGTCGATGCCCTACGGCGCGGACAACGCGCTGGTCACCGCCGCCGAGGTGATCCGACGGTTGACGGTCTACGAGCCCGCGCCGGCTCTGAGCGCCCACTGGCGGGCGTGGGTCGCCCACCTCGATGTACCGCCGGAGCTCAAGGCCGCCCTGGTCGATCCCGGCCGGATCCACGAGGCCTTCGCCGAGCTGCCCCCGAGGACGGCCCGCTACGCCCACGCCTGCACCCACACGACCTTCAGCCCCAACGTCGTCCACGGTGGCTCGAAGATGAACGTGATCCCCGACGCGGTCCACCTCGACCTCGACATCCGGACCCTGCCGGGGGTCGGTGGCGCCGAGGTGGACGCCATGCTGACCGAGGCGCTCGGAGACCTCGCGGCCAGCGTCACGATCGTGCCCGGCGAGGTGTCACGGGACGCCTCGGCCTCACCCGGCGACACCCCCCTGTTCGACCTGCTGCGCCGCCGTGCGCAGGCCGTGCCCCCCGGCAGCGAGGTCCTGCCCTGGATGACGGTGGGTGGCACCGACGCCGCGTTCTTCCGGCGGCGTGGCATCCCGAGCTACGGGGCGGGGATGTACAGCGCCGCGGTGCCCCTGGAGACCTTCCAGAGCCGCTACCACGGCCACGACGAGCGCATCGACGTGGAGTCCCTGGCGCTGTCGACCCAGCTCTGGCTCGACCTGGTCGACGGGCTGTGACGGCCGGGCGAAGCCAGCGGGGAGGCCCCAAGGATGCCGCGGTGGTCGGGCTCGTCGCCGGCACCACGGTCACGATCGCGGCCGGCCCCCGCCGCCGGGTCCACCCGACCCCTCGAGCTCAGGCGTCCGCGGGCTCGACCCCGAGCTCGCCCATCAGCCCACGGACCCGCTGCTCGATGTCGTCGCGGATCGGGCGGACCGAGTCGACACCCTTGCCGGCCGGGTCCTCGAGCTCCCAGTCCAGGTAGCGCTTGCCCGGCAGCACGGGGCAGACGTCCCCGCAGCCCATGGAGACGATGACGTCGGCGACGCCGACGGTCTCGTCGGTCCACGGCTTGGGGTACTGGTCGGTGATGTCGATGCCCTTCTCGGCCATGGCTTCGACGGCGGAGGGGTTGATCGTCTCAGCTGGCGCGGAGCCGCCGGAGAAGACCTGGACCCGGTCGCCGGC
>PWEU01000106.1 GCA_003554005.1 Nitriliruptoraceae bacterium | reverse complement strand
TCGTCGCCGGCCCGTCGGGCCCGTGATCGCGAGATGCTGGAGATCGGGGGGGCGGAGTTCCACGTCGGCGACGACGTGCTCCATCCGAAGTTCGGTGAGGGCCGGATCATCGCGTTGTCCGGTGAGGGGGAGCGATCCGAGGCGACCGTGGACTTCCTCGATGAGGGCCGCAAGCACCTCATGCTGGCCTACGCGCCCCTGGTGAAGCGGTGATCGAAGCGTTCCTGGCCAGCTTCGGCCTGGTGTTCCTGGCCGAACTCGGTGACAAGTCGATGTTGCTGGCGATCGCCTTCGCGGCCCGCTACCGCCCGTGGCCGGTCCTGGGCGGTATCGCGATCGCCGCCTTCGTCATGCTGGGGCTGTCGACGTTGCTCGGGGCCGCACTGGGGGCGGCCCTACCCGAGCGCGCCGTCGCCATCGGTGGAGGGCTCTTGTTCGTCGGCTTCGGGCTGTGGACCCTGCTGGACGACGATGACGATGACGACGACGAGGCCGAGGAACTGCGCAGGGGCTCCGTGCTGCTCGGCGTGACGCTCGCCTTCGTGATAGCCGAGTTCGGTGACAAGACGATGCTCGCGACCCTGACGCTGGCGGGGACCCAGCCGGCGGTACCGACCTGGCTCGGCGCCGGGCTGGGCATGACGGCGGCCAGCGGGATCGCGATCGTCCTGGCCATCGCTGCCGGTGCGCGGCTGCCGGAGCGGGTCATGCGGGTCGTGGGTGCCGCCGCGTTCCTGCTGTTCGGGGTGCTGCTGGGGGTCAGCGGGCTCCGGGGCTGAGCTCCACGGCAACCGCCGACCGGGGGAGCGCCGAAGGAACGGGGAACGGGGTCGATGTGGGGCCGCGATGGGCCGGCTCGGGCCCGGCCCCCTGGCGCCCTGCATCCCGCCGCCTCGCTGTTCCTCGCCGCCCTCCCGCCCCTGTCACCTCGCCGCCTCGCTGTTCCTCGCCGCCCTCCCGCCCCTGTCACCTCGCCGCCCTCCCGCCCCTGTTACCTCGCTGTCACCTCGCCGCCCTCCCGCCCCTGTTACCTCGCTGTCACCTCGCCCAGGAGCTCCCACCATGGCCAAGCAACGCAAGGTGTCCACCAGCCGCATCATCGCCGCGGACCGTCAAGCGCTGTTCGACATCGTGGCCGACCCTTCTCAGCATCCCGTCATCGACGGCTCGGGCACGGTCACTGGCACCCGTGAGGGCTTGCCCGGGCGCCTGGCGATGGGGACCAGGTTCGGGATGGAGATGAAGGCGGGGGCCAGCTACCGCATCACCAATACCGTGGTCGAGTTCGAGGAGGGCTCGCTGCTCGCCTGGCGCCACATGAGCGGGCACCGGTGGCGTTACGAGTTCCGGGACGGCCCCGAAGGGACCGAGGTGACCGAGACCTTCGACTGGTCGACGGCCAAGGCGAAGCTCGCCCTGGAGCTGGCGGGGTTCCCCAAGCGCAACCTCGCGGGGATGGAGCACACCCTGCTCCGTCTCGAGCAGCTCGCGACCACCGGTTCGGTAGAGGACCGCACCTGATCGCGTTGCCCGGCCGGTCGGCGCGGTCACTCACACGACGGTGGACGCGGGGTAACGAAGCGGCCAACGGTGGCCGCATGGCGGCACCGCACCGTCCACCTGGCGGGTCCGGGGTAAGGAACCGGACCCCGGTGACCGGCTACGCGCACCGCATCTAATCCCGACGCGGGCGAGGGACCTGATGGGCACCCGCGGGGCGGGGAGCGTGATCGGTCAGGCGCAACCCGGCTCGGCCGGGTCCTGAGAGGCGGGGGGGCCGGGCAGGATGCGAGTGGGGTCGACGTACACCGTGCCGTCGTGGATCGTCGTCGGATGCTCGTCCAGGGAGGTGGCCCCGCCGAGCCCACGACCCGTCAGGGTCCACACCCGGCCGTCATCGGACTCCAGGCGGTTCGTCGGGTCGCAGTAGTCGAGCGAGGTGGCGTCCACGAAGGCCCGCACGCGGCTGGCCCCGACCACCAGCAGCACGGTGCCGTCGGCGCTGGGCGTGGCCCGGTCGAGCTCGGCCACCTCGGCGGCCGGGACCCAAGGCGCTGACGGGGCTCCGCTGCTCTGCTGCAGGAACAGCACCCCGGCGACCACCACGGCGACCCCGGCGACCAGCGACGCCACCATCCACTGGGCGCCGAGGGGGGCCCGGAGCACGATCTTGCGGGCACGCTTCGACGCCCGCTCGGGCAGGTAGCCGGAGGGGCCGAAGTCGAGCTCGTCGGCGGGAGTGCGGTCGTCGTCCACACCGCCGACGGTACCTCCCGGGCCGGCCGGGGCGGGTCGGCGCCGGGGAGCTGAACGGGTCGGCGCCGGGCCGGCCGGGGCGGGTCGGCGCCGGGGGGCTGAACGGGTCGGCGCCGGGGTCCGCGGCGGGTCGGCGCCGGGGTCCGGGGCGGGCCGGTGCCGGACCGGCTTCGTGGTCACCCGGCGCCGCGGACTAGCCTCGCCCTACACCGCACCGACAGGGAGGTCAGACCGTGTCGATCCGCGTGGTGGTGGCCAAGCCAGGCCTCGACGGGCACGACCGCGGCGCCAAGGTGGTCGCCCGTGCGCTGCGGGATGCCGGTATGGAGGTCATCTACACCGGCCTGCACCAAACGCCCGAACAGATCGTGTCCGCCGCGCTGCAGGAGGACGCCCAGGCGATCGGGCTCTCGATCCACTCCGGGGCGCACATGACGCTGTTCCCCCGGTTGCTCGCGCTGCTGCGGGAGCAGGGAGCGGACGACGTGGTCGTCTTCGGCGGCGGCATCATCCCCGACGCCGACGTCGCCGTCCTGCTCGAACAGGGCGTCGCTGCCATCTTCACCCCCGGGGCCCCGATGCGCGAGATCACCGACTGGGTGGCCGCCAACGTCCCCGAGCGCGTCTGAGCCCCACCGCCGCCGGCAGGGCCCCGGCATCCGCGCGCCCTGCCGGGCGGCCCCGCTGCCCGGCTGCTCGCCCGCCCTGCCGGGACGCGACGACGCACGACCGCACCGCAACCCACGTCCGACCGCACCGCAACCACCGCAACCACCGCGAACCACTCCAGCCCCACCGCGCGCCCACCCCCACCCCCGCCCCACCCCAGCCCAACCCCAATCACGCACAGGAGCACCGATGGACCTGGTCGAGTTCCAGGGCAAGCAGCTGTTCGGCCGGAACGGCGTGCCCGTCCCCCCTGCCGGCAGCGTCTGCCACACCGTCGACGAGATCGCCGCCGCCGCCGAGCAGCACCTCGGTGAAGGTCACGGCGCTGTGGTCGTCAAGGCCCAGGTCAAGACCGGTGGCCGCGGCAAGGCGGGCGGCGTCAAGCTCGCCACCTCGGTCGAGGAGGCCCGTGCGCACGCGGAATCGATCGTCGGCCTCGACATCAAGGGCCACGTCGTGAGGGTCGTCTACGTCGAGCCGGCCTCCGACATCGAGGAGGAGTACTACCTGTCGGTGATGCACGACCGGGTCGGCAAGGGCCACCTCATCATCTGCTCCCGGGAGGGCGGCGTCGATATCGAGGAGGTGAACCGCACCAACCCCGAGGCGGGGGTCAAGCGCACGCTCACCCCCCACGAGACCGTCGACGGCCTGTCGTCCGACACCGCCCGGAAGATCGTCACCCAGGCAGGCTTCCCCGCCGAGGTGGTGGCCTCCGCGGCCGACCTGCTGGTCCGGCTCTTCGCCGCCTACCAGGCCGAGGATGCGACGCTTGCGGAGATCAACCCGCTGATCCGCCGGCCTGACGACGCCGTCATCGCGCTGGATGCCAAGGTCAGCCTGGACGGCAACGCCGCCTTCCGGCACGACGGGTACGCGGAGTGGGACCTCGAGGGGCTCGACGCCGACGACCCGCTGGAGGCCGAGGCCCGGGCCAAAGGCATCCAGTACGTCAAGCTCGACGGCACCGTCGGGGTGCTCGGCAACGGAGCGGGGCTCGTGATGGCCACCCTGGACGTCGTGGCCCAGAGCGGTGGTCGGGCCGCCAACTTCCTCGACGTCGGTGGTGGCGCCTCCGCGGATGCGATGGCCGAGTCCCTCGCCCTGGTGCTGAAGGACCCCGCCGTCAAGAGCGTGTTCATCAACATCTTCGGCGGCATCACCCGCGGCGAGGAGGTCGCCGCGGGGATCATCGAGGCCACCAACCGTCTCGACGAGTTCCCCCAGAAGCTGGTCGTGCGGCTCGACGGCACCAACGCCGAGGAGGGCCGCCAGATGCTCCTGTCGGCCAACCTCGCCCAGGTGGTGGCCGCGGAGACGATGCAGGAAGCGGCGGCCCCCGCCGTCGCCCTCGCCGATCAGAGCTGAGCTGCATGCCACGCCGGGACGGGAGCGAGCGGACCACACGCAGACGCCGTCGGCACGAGACCACGCGCCCGTAGGGGGCGCCGGAGGAAGCACCACATGAGCATCTTCATCGACGAGAACACCAAGGTCGTCGTCCAGGGCATCGGGTCCCAGGGCACCTTCCACGCCCAGCGCAACCAGGCCTACGGCACCGAGGTCGTCGCGGGCGTGCACCCGAAGAAGGGCGGTACCCCCTGGGAGGAGCTCGGGGTCCCGGTGTTCACGACCGTGGCCGAGGCCGTCGAGGCCACCGGGGCCAACACCTCGATGGTGATGGTCCCCGCGCCCTTCACCAAGGCCGCGATCCTGGAGGCCCACGCGGCGGGCATCGCCACGATCGTGACGATCACCGAGGGCGTGCCGGTCCACGACATGACCGAGGCGTACGACACGGTCGTCCGGCGCGGCGGGGCCCGGCTGATCGGCCCGAACTGTCCCGGGCTGATCAGCCCCGGCAAGTCCAACGTCGGCATCATCCCCGCCGACATCACGATGCCGGGCAAGGTGGGGCTCGTCTCCCGCTCGGGCCCCCTGACCTACCAGATCATGCACGAGCTGGCCCAGGCCGGCATCGGGATCTCCACCTGCGTCGGCATCGGCGGGGACCCGGTGATCGGGACCCAGTTCCTCGACGTCATCAAGGCCTTCGCCGAGGACCCCGACACCGAGGCCATCGCCTTCGTCGGCGAGATCGGCGGCTCCGAGGAGCAGCTGGCCGGTGAGGGGATCCGCGACCACATCCCCGACACCCCCGTGGTCGGCTACATCGCCGGCTTCGAGGCGCCCGAGGGCAAGCAGATGGGCCACGCCGGCGCGATCGTCAAGGAGGGCGGGCCCGGCGGGGAGTCGGCCGCGGAGAAGAAGGAGATCCTCGAGGGCTACGGGATCGCCGTCGCCATGAACCCCTCGGAAGCGGCGCAGCTGATGATCCAGCGGCTGGCCTGACCTTGCTCCGCGCCGCTGCCGCCCTGTCCCGCACCGACGAGGCGGGCGTCGCGGCAGCGGAGGCGGCGGATGCGGTCGCCGCGCGGCTGGCGGGCGAGGAAGCCGGCAACCCGCCGCGGTGCGACCTGGCCGTGGTCACGGTCACGCCGCAGCACCACGACCACCTCGACGCCGTCACCGCCGCGGTCGAGGCCCGCCTGGAACCGGGCGCGCTGCTCGGCGCCGTGGCGGCCGGGGTCGTCGGCACCGTCGACGGGCAGGCCCTGGAGGTCGACGAGGGCCCGGCGGTGTCGGTGTGGGGGCTCGCCGCGCCGGGTGGCTGGGTGCAGCCCTTCCGCGCCTGGACGCTGCGTCCGGCCCGGGGTGGGGTGACCGTGGCCGGCTGGCCCGACACCCAGCCCGACGACACGATCCTGGTGCTCGCCGACCCCGACACCTTCCCCGCCGCCGAGGTGCTCCAGCGGCTCGCGGATCGGCACGTGGCCACCACGGTGCTCGGCGGGCTGGTCTCGGGTGGTCCCGGCCGGGCCCGCTACAGCCTCGACGGGCGCCGGCACGACGACGGGGCGGTCGGGGTGGTCCTGCGGGACATCGAGGTGGTCGGCCTCGCCTCGGTCGGGTGCCGCGCCATCGGTCGCCCCGTCACGGTCACCGAGGTGGTGGACGACCAGCTCCGCGGCCTGGCCGGCGGCTCGGCCACCGACCACCTCGATGCGCTGCTCAGCGGGCTCTCCGACGACGACCTCGCCCTGCTCGAGCGCGGAGGCCTGCAGCTGGGCATCGTCGTCGACGGGGTCCGTGACACCTACCAGCCGGGGGACTTCGTGCTCCGCGGCGTGCTCGGCATCGATCCGGAGCTGGGGGCGATCCGGGTCGGCGACCGGGTGCGGGCGGGGGACACGGTGCAGTTCCACCTCCGCGACCCCGTCCACGCCGGGATCGACCTGACGGCCCGGCTGCGCGGGGTCGGCCCACACGCGGGCGCCCTGCTGTTCACCTGCCTGGGTCGGGGACGGCGGCTGTTCGAGGTCCCCGACCACGATGCGCGGGCCGTCGCCACCCACCTCGACGTCGAGGTGGCGGGGGCCGTCTGCGACGGTGAGATCGGCCCCCTGCACACCCGCAGCGTCCTCCACGGCTTCTCCGCCGTCGTCGCCGCCTTCGGGCAGGAGCGGGCGTAACCAGGTAGAAACGATCACGACACCGCCGGGAGACACCCGCCGGCGAGGATCGCGCCTCGCAGGGGGGAGTTCCCACCTGGACAGGACGGTGCGCGCCGCCGGCGAGGACCGGGATGCCGATCATCCCGCGAGACACCGGCAGCGCCGGAAGCGGTTCCCCCGACCCGTGGAGGTCGGATCATCGAGGAGGACGATGTGAAGCTCGTCACGGCGATCGTGAAGCCGCACAAGCTCGACGAGGTCAAGGAGGCGCTACAGAACATCGGCGTCCAGGGCCTGACCGTGTCGGAGGTCCGCGGGTACGGCCGCCAGCGCGGCCACACCGAGATCTACCGTGGCGCGGAGTACACGGTGGAGTTCGTCCCCAAGGTCATGCTCGAGGGGCTGATCGACAGCCCCATGGTCGACGAGGTCCTCGACGCCATCGTGAAGGCGGCGCAGACCGGCCAGGTCGGCGATGGGAAGGTGTTCGTCACCAACGTCGAGCGGATCGTGCGTATCCGTACGGCCGAGGAGAACGTCGAGGCCATCTGACCCCGCCGGCGACGGTGCGGGGTGCCTGCGCCCCGCACCGTCGCTGCCTGACGACGGAGCCACCCTGTGTCGACCTCGGCTGCTGCGGCGAGCGCCGCCGAGGTGGACACCGCCGCGCTCGCGGCGGAGCTGAAGGTGACCTGGAAGGGGCTCCTCGCCGACGGTCCACCCCCGGGCCGGGGGTGGTGTCGTGCGGCGACCTCGGCCGTCGACGACCTGCTCGTCGCCTTGTCGCAGCCCTTCGTCACCCGGCACCGCATCGCCGTGGCCGCGGTCGGTGGGTACGGACGCCGGGAGCTGAGCCCGGCCTCCGACATCGATCTGCTGCTGCTCCACGACAAGCTCGACACCGAGGTCCTCGAGCGTCTCGTGCGGGGCGTGGTCTACCCCCTGTGGGACGCCGGTCTGACCGTCGGTTACGCGGTCCGGGACCGTCGCGAGGCCCTAGCGGCCGTCGACGACGTCGACAGCGCCACCGCGATGCTCGACCTCAGGACCGTGGCTGGCGACGCCCCCTTCGCCCAACTGGTCCGCACCGAGGTGATCCGTCGGCTGCGGCGTCGACCCCACCGCTACCTCGGTGCGTTGCGGCAGGCCGACCTGGAACGCCGTGCCCGGGCGGGCGACGCGGCCGAGGTGCTCGAACCCCCCCTCAAGGACGGCGCGGGGGGCCTGCGGGACGTCCAGTCGTTGCGGTGGGCCGCCGCGGCGCTGGTGGGCACCGTCGGGCTCGACCCGCTGGTGCCGGCCGGCTACCTCGGTGCCCCCGACCGTCCCCGGATCACCGCCGCCGAGGAGCGGCTGCTGGCCATCCGGGTCGCGCTGCAGATCGTCGCGGCCCAGGAGAGCGGGAAGCCGGACGTGCTGCGCCTGGACCGCCACGACCAGGTCGCCGACCTCCTGGGCTACGAGGACCTGGCACCCCACGACCTCGCCCCCCACGGGCTGCTCCGGGACCTCTACCTCGCCACCCGCACCATCGACCACGTCCACCGGCGCGCCTGGGCCCTGATCGATGCCGACGTCGCCCGTGGACGGCGACGGCTGGGTCGTCCCGCGGAACGTGAGGTGGATGGTTTCGAGCTGGTCGACGGGGTGCTGCGGATCCCCGCGGAGGACGACATCGACGAGCCGGAGCTCGCGGGCCGACTGCTGGTCGCGTTGACCCGGACCGGAGCGGTGCTGGACCGCGGCAGCGCTGCGCGGTTGCGGGACCGGGCCGAGACCACGACCGCGGGCGGCGGCGACGGGCCCTGGACCTGGAGCGACGCCGGCCGGGATCGGCTGGTATGGGTGCTGCACCAGGGGTCCGTGGCCCTGCCGGCGGTGGCCGAACTCGACGAGGTCGGGGTGTGGACCGCCTGGGTGCCCGAGTGGTCGCCGCTGCGAGGGCGCGCCCAGCGCAACCCCTACCACCGCTACGCGCTGGACCGCCACGCCTGGCACGCGGCTGCCGAGCTCGGGGACCTGGTCCGACGCGTCCCGTGGGCGGCCGAGACCCTGGTCGACGTCGACGACCGTGAGGCCCTGTTCCTCGGGGTGCTGCTCCACGACGTGGGCAAGGTCCTCGGTGAGCCCCACGCGGAGACCGGGGTTCCCTTGGCCGCCGCCATCGCCCGCCGGATGGGGGCGCGAGCCAGCACGATCGAGCGCATCGAGCGCCTGGGGCGTCTGCACCTGCTGCTGCCCGACGCAGCCCAACGCCGCGACGTGACCGACCCGGCGCTCGCGCGGGAGCTGGCCGCCGAGATCGGTGACCGCTCGACGCTGGCGATGCTGCACCTGCTGGCCGCGGCCGACGGGCAGGCCACGGGGCCGAGCGCCTGGAGTCAATGGATCGCCGCGCTGGTCCAGCGCCTGGTGACGAAGGTGAGAGCTGTGTTCGACGAGACCGATCCCGACGAGGTGGGTGACGGGGCCATCGTGACCGCCCGGGCCGCCCAGGCCCTGGCCCCGGAGCTCGGTGCCAGCCCTGAGCTGGTCCGTGAGCACCTGGCCCTGCTGCCCCGACGCTACGCCGCGGCCGTGTCGCCGAGGGCGGTGGTCCGCCACGCGCTGATGGCCACCACCGAGCTCGGCCCCACCGATGTGCGGACCCGGGTCACCCCCGGCGCGGAGGACCCTGACGGGCACGCCGGCCTCGATGAGCTGGACGTCATCGCACTCGACCACCCGGGGTGGTTCGCCAAGGTCGCCGGGGTGGTCGCCCTGCACGGCGGCTCGGTGGTCGCGGCCGACGCCTTCACCCGCGAGGACGGGCTG